>DNSU01000218.1:0-2503 GCA_003499585.1 Cyanobacteria bacterium UBA9579
CAGCGTAGTCGGAAGTGAGACCGACGGAGGTGCCGGAGTCGATGGCGGGAGAATTATATTGGAGAGCAAGATCATTCGAGCCAGGGTTTGTAAATAAAGGATTAGCATTAACACTTTGGATATCATGTCCATCATTTAATTGTGTGCCCCATTCTAGAAAATCTGACCAGGTTAAATAATTAACAGGAGTATCAATAGAAATAGAATGTCTTCCATAATTTCCTATGCCTGATAGATATAGTAAGTTATTGTCAGATATCAATGATGACCCACTATCAACTAGAACTATAGCATTGTTAACACTCGTTAAACCAGAGGCGATATCAATTATATTGTTTTTTAATTCTACATTTAAGGTGATATATGTAACCGCACCAATTAAGATTGGTTGTGCTAACATTGGAATAGAACTATAAATAATATTGTCATAAATCTTTAATGCGTTAATTCCCTTGGGATGAATTCCCCACCGGCAATTTATTATTTGATTGTTAAATACTCCGCCTGAAGTGTTAGTTGAGTTTCCTTTATATACGACACCATAACCCGCACCATAAACAAGATTTTTTTCTACAATTCCATTTATACTGTAGCCAAATAATATACCATGAATTGGAACCGTGTTTTGATCTAAAGATGAATTATAAAATAATGGACCATAAATTGTATTGCCACGGATAATTGATCCATCTAGCTTATTATTTCCGGAACCTCCATCAGAATCAGTACCCAACCTGATAACATATCCGGACAAGGAATGCGTTGATAGTATATTGTTTAGCACCTGCGCAACACCCATATTTGTTCCGGATGAATACATGGTTATATGTGTCAAAGTGCCAGTTGAATCAGTCGTTATAGTATTTCTTTGCACTAAGGGATTAAGTTGGTCTTTGATAAAAACAATACTTCCTGGAGTTGCCAAGTTCGTAAAGGATAAATTATTATCCTGTACTGTTACATTGTATATTCCCGTAGTAATATAAATAGATGCTGAAATATTTGTTTCATCTGCTGAACTTACAACAGTATTGCTATTAAAACTTATGGCACCCGTAGCTCCTGTCGCCAATAATAATCCTTCAGTTAAACCTGTTACGGTTATGGAATTATTAAGAATATTCATCGCACCATTTCCAGCAACTAGGTTAAAAACATAATGAGCGTTATTTCCAGCCACTATAGTATTGCCTGTAATATTCTGAACGTAATCCGCATTAGCTGAACCTAGATGTATAATATTAGATGCACCGACACCATTTATATTATTATTTGTAAGTGAAAAATTTCCTAATAAAGTTATTTCCGTTAGGTTGGAGGTTGCATTAATTACTGAATTATTGACTGAATTAGTAGTTGATCCTGCATTTCCATTTGCATAGAGAAGCGAAGTTGAGGCAGAATCGAGCCAACATCCTGTGAGACTCTTATTGGTAGCATTTCCATCAAAAACAACATTGTATAATTGTCCTGCCGCAGGTGAAAATGTATATCCTGTCATACTCATAGCACCATTACTATTCATTAGCTCAATATTATAGATATTTGCATTGCCTTTTATTATGTGCGTGCCATAAGCAGGAGAACCGTCAGCTATCCAAGTTATACCCTTACTAATTTGCAATGCAGCAGTTGTATTTTTATTTTCTACATAGACTCCTGGGGCTGTATGGATAGTATCTCCATTGGATGCAGTAGTTTCAGCATGAACATGTGTTCGCCATGCACATACTTGCCCTGTGCCAGAACCAGGATATGCTGCATTGGAAAGACCTGTACAATTTATATCATCACCACTAGTACTAATATAATACGTCGCCGCATTTGCCTCTTTTCCAAACCCCAATCCAAAAATAAAAAAAGCTAAGGCGAAAAATCCTAGCGTAAATGTTCTTGCCCCGTTAAATTGCGGTACTCCGCAATATTTAACTGGGGTTTTAAATTTTAAATTTAACTTATCTTTTAAGCCCCCCCCCCAATAAGTCTTGAAGATTATTTGTTTTCATTTTTATATTTTTATAATTAATTAAGTTTATTATCAGCGTCTTCGCGAGAGGGTACTCCGACGAAGCGATCCAGGAATTTTGAAATATCTCAGAATTAACTATTTCTGGATTGCTTCGGAGTACCTCGCAAAGACAGACCTGCTTTATTATTATTTTATTATTTTTAAATTATTTTATTTTTGATACAAATTTCCTAGATAGATTCTTTTCGTCTCTGCGAGTAAATTTTGTACTCAGAATTTACGTGGCAGTCTAGCTCTTAAAAACACATCTAGATCTAATGCACTACTGGATTGCCGCGTCAGGAGTNNAGTAAATTTTGTACTCAGAATTTGCGTAGCAGTCCAGATATATTAATTCTGGATCGCTTCGGGATTACCCTCGCGAAGACAGAGGAGAATTTATTCACAATGGCATTGCGAGTGGCTTAATTGCCATTGACAACCTCGTCTCTTCTTCCTGCTTCAATTATATACTTTTTCTCTTAATTCCTTTAT
>DNSU01000218.1:2562-2768 GCA_003499585.1 Cyanobacteria bacterium UBA9579
ACTTTTTCTCTTAATTCCTTTATATGACGACTCTATTTTATAAGTTTTATAATCGTAATCCTATATTATCAAAAAAAGTGACAATTTGCAATGAGAAACACAATGAATCGCGTCTCTACAATCTATTTTTTAGTTTCTTTAAATCCAATTATTTTTAGTTCTTTATCTTTTGGATTCGTTGCAATAAGTTTATTTATAATTTTAAA
>DNSU01000218.1:2859-3092 GCA_003499585.1 Cyanobacteria bacterium UBA9579
TTAAAATTATCTTTATTCTCTCGTTCCATTTTTTCTATTTTTTCACGTAATTCTTTGTGAGTTGAAAGCATTCGCCTCATGCCAATAAACGCCCGCATTATTTGAATATTTACTTGAATAGCTATATCACTTTTTAGCACGCTCGAAAGCATGGCAATACCTGGCTCAGTAAAGACATGGGGATTATATTTTAAATGCTGACCACGCCCCCTTTTTAAGGTCACAATTTGTGA
>DNSU01000218.1:3182-3381 GCA_003499585.1 Cyanobacteria bacterium UBA9579
TATCAGCTTCTTTTTTATTAAGCTGGAACATAAAATCTTCTGGGAATCTTTTTATGTTTCTCTTAACAGCTTGATTAAGCACTTTTGTTTCTACGCCATACAGCAACGCGAGATCAGTATCGAATATTACCTTTTCACCCCTAATGGAATATATTTTGCCGATTATCCTTTCGTCAGGAATAATAGCTATTGATTTTTT
>DNSU01000218.1:3457-3624 GCA_003499585.1 Cyanobacteria bacterium UBA9579
TTTTATTTTTAGATTCAGACATTTTTATATTCTTAAGATTTTATTAAGATGGTTCTATTTTATCACAAAAATATAAAGCTACGCAAACAAAAAATCTCCCGCTGGAGGAGATTTTTTAGTTATCTAAAAAACTGCAATCTAAATTTATTTCTTCTCTTCTACTTTCT
>DNSU01000116.1:0-5461 GCA_003499585.1 Cyanobacteria bacterium UBA9579
ACGGCTTTTAATATAGCAGGTAAGAATATTGCCAATTCTAACAGCATGCAAGAAGCTATTAGTCTGGCTTATAGTATAAGTATATAATTAAACTCATTTGACTGGCATTTTACCCCTCTCAATATTCTATTGGAATATTTATGACTTTCTGCGATACAAGTACGCTAAACACGTACCTGTATCGACTAGCTTTAAATGTAATGACTTGTTTCAAGAATGCAATTGCCACTGTCCTTAGTTAGCAAAGTTACAATTGCTAGACCTGTATATCTCTCTTACAAGACCGACTTTAGACTTTACCCCAAAAAGTCTAAACAGGTATGTTAGTCTGCGTTTGATGTAGCCTACTGAATAACCGGTTTTTTCAGCCATTTCTGTGTTAGTTTTTTCTTGAAATATAAAGTCAATAAGTGATTTGTCTAACTCGTCAATTGTCACTAACATGCGTTGGTTCATAATCTTTACCCCTTTTCTCTAATCCAGCTCTATCATTACGGTAAGGTGACAAAATACTTAGCAGTGTTTTATGTTTCTATCCCCAATTAGAATTACATTGTTTCCGTATTTAGCTTCCAGCTTATCCCAGGCTTTAGCTAAATTTTGCTGTTTTATCTGAATATCAAGCGTATCAAATAAAGAAAGTTGAGAATCGTATTCTTCTGACAGGTTTTCCAGAATTACACCTGAGCTTCTATAAATTACCTGCGGGTTGAAAATATCATTGAAATTTTTATTGATAGATTCAAAAATTTCAAATTCCCAGTTTGTTGAGTAAACAAGGGCAATTTTGGTTGAGTAAACTTTAAAATCCTTGGTTCTTAGCATAATTCCTATGGTTTGAGTTTTTTGCCCCAGCCTTCTTAATTTTGTACATGCTCTATGGGCATGATAATAAAGAGAATCTTTAATATATTGCTCATTTGAGGTGAATTTCCCAAATGAACTTGTCTGCTGTATTGATTTAGGCAGGCTAACTTCATGGCTTATTCTGTAAATACTTTTTCCTGTTAACTCTAGTTTTAGCTCCATTCCTTTCTTACCTAGAGTTCTATTTATAAAATTCTCACTCTGGCAAACGAATTCATAGGCTGTATGCAGTCCAAACTGATTTAAGAGAGTGACAGTATTATTTCCCATGCCCCATATATCAATTAAATCTGTTTGCATTAATTCATTATCAATATCCTGATAATCTATTTTATAAATCCCATGGGATTTTTTAGCTTTTCTGGTAGCAAGTTTTGCCAGAACCTTAGTTGAGCTTACTCCAATAGATACAGGAACCCCGACTTTGTATTTTATTGCATTTCTGATGTCTGATGCTATTTCTAAATAAGATTTCTTATAAGTTTTTTCTAATCCTGTAAGGTCAATAAATGCTTCATCAATGGAATAAATTTCAATAATAGGGCTAAATTCACTTAAAACTCTCATTACTCTTGCTGAAATTTCACCATATAAATCATGTTTTGCTGCAATATAGTGAACATCAGGAAATAATCTTTTTGCCTGAAAAACAGGCATGCCCATTTTAACGCCAAGTTCTTTAGCTTCTCTTGATCTAGCAACAATACAACCGTTATTGCTGCTCATAACACAGACGGGTTGGTTTAATAATGCCGGATTGAACAATTGTTCGCAGGACGCAAAGAAAGAATCACAATCCATTAGAGCGATTGCAGGTATGCTGGAAGCAACCATCGGATGACTCCTTATAACAATGTCAAAACTCTAGAATGCGCTTGGTCAGCCTGCAACACCTTGCCAAGCAAGCTGTTTTGGGTGCCAAAGGCACTAACTCAGACTCATCGATCTTGGTAATAATATTAAAATCAGTGAGTTGAATGATGCAGCTTTGCTGCCGACCGCTTCGCATAAGCCTCTTGCTAATAGACTAAATTAATATTTATTTTGTTCATTAAGAGGGTAAGGCGGTGTGTTTATACTCTTAATAGTAGTGCAAGTGGTTAAGGCGCTATTTTGGTTAATGATTAAAGAACTTAAATAGGTGCCTTTGGCTAATCCGTACTAAGATTTTAATTTTCTTACAAGACCGGTTACAATGCCAAATATTTGCAATTCCTGTTGAGCTTTTATAACTGGGTAAGCTTCATTTGCAGGTTCTAAACTAACTTCTCCTTTCTCTTTACGATAGAATTTGATGGTGAATTCTCCATCAACCATTGCTACGACTACATCACCGTTTTGCGCTATACGGCCTTTTTCTACTATGACAATATCATCCTCAAAAATACCTGCATCAATCATGGAATCTCCAACTACACGTACAGAGAATGTCGATGCCGGCGCTTTGATAAGGAAACTATCAAATGATAATCTTTCCATAAGGCAGTCTTCTACAGCTGTAGGAAAACCTGCTCTGACCCCTGATTCGAAATAGGAAATCCCAAAAAGCTCCTCTGATATGAAATAGCGATTATTATCTTCCTTTAAAAATCCATGATCAAGGAGCTTTTTGAAATACTGCCAGATAGAATTCTTGGATTTATACCCAAGATCTTTGCAGATTTGCTCGAAGCTGGGGAGCGGCCTATTTTCATAGGCCGATTGGAGTTTATTTAAAAATTCTTTTTGCTTGCTTGTAATCATATACTTATTTTATGAACATTTGTTCATAAATGCAAGAGTTTTTTCAAAAAATATTTACAATATTAAAAATACTTATAAAGGTATTTTTAATATTAAGTTGATATATATTGTTATTTGAAATATTAAGACTTTATTGAACTGAAATTTATTATCATAATGATTGTTATATATTCATAAAAATTATTTGCCACTAATCACTACAATATTTTTTGCCGATTAGTTCATCAGGCAGGAAACTTTGTTTAATATCAGGACTAGAATGAGTATAAACATAATCATTACCAAAACCGTATTTTGAAGCATCTTTATAATGGCTGTCTTTTAAATGCGCTGGCGGAGGATAACTTTCACCTTTAATTTCTATGTCATGCAAGGCCATATCTATTGCTGTTATTGTTTCATTTGACTTAGGAGCTTTTGCTACATATATAGTTGCCTGAGCTAAAGGAATTCTACCTTCAGGCAAACCCAGTAATTCAACAGCTTTATATGCACTCATTGCAATATTAAAAGCCATAGGATCAGCATTTCCTACATCTTCACTGGCAGTGACTACCAGTCTTCTTGCAATAAATCTTGGATCTTCACCACTTGCAATCATTTTAGCAAGCCAGTAAATAGCTGCATCAGGATCAGAACCTCTTAAACTTTTTTGAAAAGCTGATGCATGATCATAATGCTCCTGTAATCCATATTTGACATATCGTTTTTGTATTATTTCCTCGATTAAATCAAGGGTCATTATTTTTACATTATCCTTAATAGGGCAGGCAAAATATGATGTTTCAACCAGATTAAGCGCTATTCTTGCATCTCCTTGAGAATGTTTAACGATAAATTCACCTATTTTAGGATCAATATCGATTTTTCCGTATTTGTCTATAAGGTATTTGTAACCTTTTCTGCTTATTTTAAGCAAGTTATCATCATCAAGCGGCTTTAATAAAAGCACCTGAACCCTTGAAAGAAGCGCAGGAACTACTTGAAAAGAAGGATTTTCTGTTGTTGAGCCCATTAAATATATTGTGCCATTTTCAAGATATGGTAACAGTGCATCCTGCTGGGTTTTATTATATCTGTGAATCTCATCAATAAAAACGACTGTCTTTTTACCGGAGGTTCTTAATTCTTGTTTTGCGTTTTCTACCGCTTCTCTTATATCTTTTATGCCTGAACTTACAGCGCTTAATTCAACAAAGATACTGCTGGTTTCTTTTGCTATAAGTCTTGCCAAAGTTGTTTTGCCACAACCGGGAGGTCCCCATAATATCAGTGAAAAAAGTCTGCCTGATTTTAACAAATTCCATATAGCGGAATTTTCCTTGATTATATTGCCCTGACCTAGAAATTCATCCAAAGATTTAGGCCTTAGCAATTCAGCAAGTGGTATTTGACGATTTTGCTCTTCTAATATATCGAATAAACTCATACATGCTTCTCAAAATTATTGTTAGTACTTTTATTATATCAATAATAAAAGTTTCCTTAAATTCATACTTAAAATCGATAGATATTCGCTAAAAAATCTTGTATTATGTAATTATACATTTAAGGTTAGGCCTATATAAGCTTACAATAGGGGCATTAAGATGGATAATGAGGTAAAGGTTTCTAACATTAACATAGAGGCATTTAATCTTTATAAAGTCACCTGTGAGGAATTGATTGCAAACGCAATTGAAAATGCTGGATTGATCAAAGCTGGTACCTGTATTAACGATCAGCGTGCCTTAGACTTTCATAAATCTTTTTGTGATAAGAGGGAAAACTTTAAAGAAGCTACGAAACTGGGTAATTTACTGGTTAAGTACAAAATAATTACCCAAAATCAGCTTCATGAAGCCCTTAAACATCAAAAGAAATACCCCGAATTAAAGCTGGGTACAATTCTTTTGAACTTTAAATTCTGCACTTTATCAGATATAGAAAAATTTCTGTATCTGCAGGTGCAAATACGCGATGATTTAAAAGAAATTAATGACCTCTCAGAAAGAATGGCTTCTATTAGAAAAAGATTACTGCAACCTGTGGGTATAAATACTTAACTATTCATGTAAAACTTAAATATTAGCAATTAAGGATATAACAATTTTTCCTTATACCCTTATATCAATCAAGAGCTAAATCGAATTTTTGTAAAGTTTAATAACTTAAATAGCAAATTTTGAGCTTATAAAGTTTTTATGATACTATGCAAAAGGATCTGTTGAAGGGGAAGATGTTTAATGCTTATTAATAAGACTGTCGGAATTAATAGCTTTCAAAACTCAAAAACTACTAGACAATCGCAGAAACACAATCAAAACTTTTTTAATAAAATGGAAAAATGGTCTGAGCCTTATTATAATGGTGATGGACGGCTATCTTCAAAGGAAAAATTGACAAATGTAGCAAGAGGTGCAGGTTACTTTATTACAGAAGCTGCCAGTAGCCCTAAAAAGCTTGCAGTTACAGCCGCCACTACAGCTGGAATTATTGGTACAGGCGTAGGACTCGTAACCGCAGGAATAGTATCAGCCCCGGCAATACTACTTGGTGCGGGAGTTATAAGTACTGGATTAGCCCTATATAAAGGAACTAAAGCTGCTCAAAATTTTACGACTGCAAACGGGAATGAGCAAAAACTTGCAGATGCATATTTTAATACAGGTGAAGCCATAACTGATACTATAATGGCTGGATTAGCAGGTGGAGCTGCAAAGCATGCCGCAAAAGTAAGTACAATAGCAGCTATAAGTCATAATTCTACCAGTGAGGCTTTAAAAGTAGGAACTATATTATCAGATAATGGTACATTTATCGGGTCACAGGTTAGTAAGTTATCTGAGCATCAATAGGCTTTAATCAATAT
>DNSU01000116.1:5563-7369 GCA_003499585.1 Cyanobacteria bacterium UBA9579
GCTTTGCTTTTTATACTGTCTTAGTTTATTTTTTCTGTGCGATCATGTTTCTCAATTCTTCAGGATTAACTGTATCAGGCGCTTTTTACTTTATCAAGACCTTTTTCTAATATCTCAATTTCCTCATTTGCAAGATCTTGACCCGCTATGATGAAATCTCTACCTTCAGTCAAAGAACTCATTCTGACGACCATTTCTGATGGAGCTCCGCCAGCATTCATTATTTCCTGCACTCTGAAGCTTTGCCAATTATCAGGAAGTTCGTCTTTTTTTGGTATAACCAATATCTTTGCCATCTGTAAGTCTGAGATCACTTTGTTCTCTAAGTATTTTAGCTATATAGTCTTTTTGACTCAAGAATTTATTTGGTTCAATTATTGTATTACCTATTACTTCTTCAGCATCTTTATTTTCGTGTTTTTGTAATAATTTTGCTGCTGAGTGCAAATGATCGATTTCGTATGACAGGAATTCTTCCCATATTTTCTTGAAATGCTCGTTTGTTTCTTGCTGCATACAGGTATAGTAATTACATACTTCTGTAAATTCGTGTAATAACAGTTTTTCGAATATTGTTTCAGTTGGTTCCATTAGTGACTCGTACATTGAAACATGTTCTTCTTCCACATCGCCGATTTCTGCATATAGTTTTCTTAATGTAGGGTTCGCATACATTAAGCCATGAGCTTTATAAAAATTATGCGTTTGCTGTTCAGCCGATACCAAGGTTAGGATGTTGACTTTTGTTTGAGGGCTTGCAGTATTTTTATCGTAATGTTTTCTCACTCTGAGCCCATTATCATTATGATGATCCTGAGTAGGTCTTCCCGGGAATACATCAGTCTTATCCTGTAAAATTTTGTTTGGGTCAACATTTTCAACTATTCTGCTTAAACTATGTTAAATACCCACCCCCAATTTCAATACCGTTCATCAAAATCTGTCTTGTTCTTGAATAAGCGTCAACCTCTCTTTTATCATAAAGCTTCTTAACAATATCATTCCAGCTTCTGAGCTGTTTTTCCAATGGTGTACCTTTTTCCTGTACGGATTAAATGCCATATTTCACTCACCTTTCTTGCTTAAATAAACAATGGTAGATCATAACAAGTTATTTATAAGATTAAATACTATAGTATTTAATCTTATAAATAACTTGTAGGCTTAAATATTTGGATAAAGCATATTCAGGATTAATTAGGGTTTTGTATCCCTGTTCTAATTAAATCAACCGGCTAGTTTTATAATCTTTCATTGACCAATTTTAAAGTATTTATAAAGGAATTATCCTGAAACTTATTAATATTTAGGGAATAAGAAAAAATATGGGAAAAGTACACGTAAAGTATCAGAGAAATCTTCAGCATGAAGTAAAAATGAATGGTCATACCTTAATTATGGATGAACCTAAAGACGTTGGCGGGGACAATAAAGGACCAGGTCCTTATGAAACCATGATGGCAGCATTAGGGGCATGTACATCTATGACAATGCTAATGTACGCCAGAAAAAAAGGTTGGGAACTTGAAGACGTGGAAATAGACTTAACCCACGAAAAAATTCATGCGCAAGACTGCGAAACCTGTGAGACGCAATCAGGTAAATTAGATAAAATCACCAGAGATATAAGAATTCGTGGAAATCTTAATGAAGAACAGAAAAATCGTCTTCTTGAAATAGCAGAAAGATGTCCTGTACATAGAACTTTAACAAGTGAAAACCTGATAGTAGATCATATAGAGTTAGTGCCATGATAGAAAAATTTGAAAAGCACGAATTAAAAAATTTTTATAAGCAGATGGTGTT
>DNSU01000116.1:7440-7599 GCA_003499585.1 Cyanobacteria bacterium UBA9579
AGATGGTGTTGCTTAGAGAATTTGAGCAAACAGCTGCTGAAATGTATCTTAGAGGTAAAATATCAGGATTTACTCACTTATATATAGGCCAGGAAGCAATAGGCGTAGGTACTATTTCTGCCTTATTTGATAAAGATTATATTGTAAGCGCATATCGCG
>DNSU01000183.1:0-9376 GCA_003499585.1 Cyanobacteria bacterium UBA9579
TGGGTCTTATATATTGCTTGTTATTACTGGATTATCTTGATTTAACTTCAAATTCTGCTTCTGCTATTGGCTTTTTTAGTTTATCCATGCTGAAGATTCTTAATATATAGTAGCCTTCTTGATGAATGCAAAAATAGTCCGTAGCATAATTCAGGGTTTGATCTATTTCAATATCTCTTCCATGGGCCATGGCGTAGCCATAGTAAGGTGCTTTACGATCAATTTTTAGCACTTGGAGTCTCAATGCATTACTGGTAAAGGGTTTAGGGTTAAAAAGAGCGAAATAAATCTTTTCCCCTTCGAAAAACTCTGTTGCAACTTTATCAATAGTAAAAGTCTCTACGGTTATAGGTTTAGTACTAAAGAATATCAGTGCTTTATCTCTATTGCAGCCAGAGAAGGATAGAGAAGCTATAAGTAGTAGTAGAAGTAAATATTTTTTCATTATTAACAAAATTACTTTTTGATTTTATTTTTTATCATTTCTAATCTGATTTTGACGTTTAATGAACTGTCATCATTAGGCAGCAAAGTAAGATATTGTTCATAATTAGCTATAGCATTCTTATAGTCTCTTTCTTTCTCGTTTACTATAGCTAAAGCATAGTACACCTCTGGAAATTCCGGGCTGGATTGAATTATCTGCTGGTAATAAGTTTTAGCCTGTTTAGTATCGCCAAATTCTACAAGAATTAAAGCAAGATTATACTTGGCATTTATATTAGCAGGATCAATTTCCAGAGTTCTTTCATAATAGTTTTGAGCTTCTAATAATCTGTTTTTCTCTTTATAAATATTTCCCAGTTTTATAAGAGCTCCAACATTTCTTCTATCCAGATCCAGAGCTTTGTTGTAAGCATCAGTTGCTTTATTAAGTTCCTGATTCTTATAATGAACATCTCCAATGCCAATATAAGCGCTGGATGAAGCAGGATCAATTTCTAAAGCCTTTTCATAAGCCCCTTTGGCTTCAGTAGTTTTGTTGGACTTCATAAGGGAATTTCCAAAAGCCAGAAAAAGGTCTTTATTAGATGAATCTTGAACGATAGCTTTTTCATAATTTTCTATTGCTGTATTATAGTTTCCTATTTTTTGAAAAGCGTTTGCACGGCCTGAAAGGGCGTAAAAATCATCGGGATTATTTTCCAAAGCTTTGTTATAAAGCACAAGTGCTTCATCATACTGCTTATTTATGCTTAATTCATTGCCTTTTGCAGTTAAGGCTTTGGCAAAGTCACTTTTTACATTTTTATTGTCTTTAAGTAGTATTGATTTTTCATAGTTTTCAATAGCCTGGTCGTATTTTTTGTCTGAGTGATAGGCAAGAGCAATATTATAATATAATTCAGGATCATCTTTTTTGCTCTGCAGTACTTCTGAATATAAACCGATTGCTTTTTCGTAGTTTTTAGCAAGGTGATAGCTTCTTGCTAATTCCTGCTTTATGTTTATATCATCAGGCTTCAATCCAAGAGCAGTCTGTAATCCTGCTATAGCTTTATCCAGTTGGTTTTTATTTTGATAAAGAACAGCAAGATTATAATGCGCCGCATGATCGTCCGGAAGAGCTGCTATATATGCTTCATAATGGAGAATGGCTTCATCAGTTTTACCCATTTTGGTAAGAAGATTTGCCAGATCAAATCGGGCATTGTGTAATGCCGGATTTATCTTTAATGCAATTAAATACTCGTTTACAGCATCAGGTTTTCTGTTTGTGTTAATGTAAGCGATAGCTAAATTTGCGTGTGCTTCTGCGTCATTAGGGTTCTTAGCTATTGCGGTTTTTAATACGTCAATGGCTTTAACGTATTGTTTCACTAAAAGCAGTGCTTTGCCGTAATTTGCGTATTCCTTGAAATTGTTAGGGTTAATATTGAGAATAATTTCATACTCTTCGATAGCTTTTTCTGGTTTATTTAAGGCCAGATAAATAGAAGCAAGGTTTTTTCTTGTTTCTGTATGATCCGGATAATAGGTGAGGAATTTTTTATAATAGTCTATAGCCCCGTCTGTATCACCTTTCATGTTTTTTATAATGGCAATATTTAAATAATTATATTTGTATGTAGGAGCTATATCTAATGCCTGCATATAAGCATTGAGAGCGTTATCATAATCGTTATTTTCCTGAAGAATATTACCAATGCTTATATATATGAAAGCATCATCAGGTTTAAGTCTTGCGGCTTCAGTATATTCTTTTAATGACTCTCTCCATAAACCCATTTCTGATAAAATGCCTGCTAATTTGATATGAATAAGCGCATCTCCCGGAGACAACTTTATTGCCAGTTGCAGTTCTTCTTTTGCGCCTTGAAGATCGTGAATACTATAAAGTGTTAAGGCATTATTATAATGTCTTAAAGCTGTAGGGTGCATTGCTTGAGCAGGAACAGTATTTAGTATAAGCAAAATTGCTAATAAAAGTATGATTCTTTTTTTCATGACTCTCACCGGTGGTTATCTCCATCCTTTTCTGTTTTAGATTATTCCTTTTACATGATTATCTGATGTAATAGACAAAAAGGTCAAAGTTTTAAAATTTCTTATTAATTAACTTGTTCAGGAATACAAAAATCAGATTAATGCTAATAATTTTTCTTGAAATTTGCAACTCTTTTGCCCCTGTTTTGCACCTTTTTTATTTCTGGGAATACAGTATTGATAAGGGTTTCTGGTCTGTGGTCATTTAGACGCTGTTTGGACAAATTAATAGTGGTATGGTTTTTGTGAATTATGAATTTTTCAAGGTCTATTTTATTCAGGTATATTGGGCATGATTTCACTTTTGTCATTGCGAAGGCTTTAGCCTGAAGCAATCCAAAAAAGTAATATTATCCAGTGGATTGCTTCGGGTGGCACAGCCACCTTTTACCTTGTCATTAATCTTGGTATTAAGACCATGATTGTTGAGTTTAGATAAGTGCCTTTGGCACCTCGCAATGACATGCGGGCTATTTTTATTAGTATAGCATAGTTTTCGGTGGCCATTCGGCCCCAATTTGTTAATTGGCATTACAAATTGTTTGGTTAAAGTACTTTTAATCCAACTTCTCAAACTACTATTTAATTGTTTATTAAAAATAAACAATTATTTACATATTTCTAATATATCTTTAACAATGGCAAATTAAAATAATATAGGGGTAAAAGTTGAATTCTAAATTAGGAATCTTTTTCATTATCCTGTTTACCCTAATTAAGGAGAGATAGCTATGACAAAAGATATTTATCAGGAAATTCAAGAAACGATGCAAATTGTTGAGCAAATATATGAAATGTGGGCATCAAATCTCAAAAAAAGACTTGATAACCTTAAGAGAATAAATATTGAATCCTTAATAGTGCTAATAGAATATGAAAAAGCCAATGGAAACATAAAAAATAAATCAGACATAATAAAATATATTGATGGAATAACTCAGGATTAACCTCTACCCTTATTTACCATATTTGTTATTAGTTAAAATTAAGGTGAATGATATGCAAAATAATTCTGAATTTTCTAAAAATAATATGCCTCTGGATCCTCAAGTACCTATGTTCTCAATTAGTGTAATTGCTGGAATTTTAAACATAAAAGTAAGTACCTTAAGAACTTATGAAAAATCGAAGCTGCTCCTGCCAACAAGATCACCTAAAAATCGCAGATTATATTCACTAAACGACATTGAAAGATGCAAGTTTATTCAGTATTTAAATAAAACCCTCAAAATTAATCTTACAGGCGTAAAGATTATCCTGTGCCTACTTGCTGAAATTGAAATTAAACCATTTGAATACCTGAGTTACGTGAATAAAGTCAGTGAGAAAATGAAATTTTATACAAACTATTTAGAAATCCAATCACAAAATTAATCTAACAATAAGTTAAAGGTTAGATATATCTATATATACTTGTAATACGACCAGAAATTCAGAGGCTGTCTGAAAAGGAATAAAAAATAGGCGACATTGTTGTCATAAATGTAAACTGAATTTTTGAAATAGATTGAAAAATATGTCAAACCTCTACTAACAGGTGTTCAAAACTGAAAGTAGAGGTTTAATCATATTATGGAAGGAATTAGGATATTTATCAATAAGCTATTGGAATCTGGAAATGTTAAATCAAGTGAGATTCCACCAAAGAATTATGTAGAGTTACTGACAGAGTTTGAAAAATTAAAATATCAAGACTATATTCTTGATACCATCGTTAATAAAGCTGTGTCAAAGTCTACCAGTTAAATTAATAGTAGATGATGTTTTTGGCAAAACAAAAAGTTGTGTTTTTTAGAATTGGCTTTAACAAAATAAAAAAATGCTTCAGTGGATTTTCAACCTGAAGCCCTATAAAATTAAATTTTACATAATTTATCTTATCAATTACATAATCATCATTATTTGAATATTTCGCCCAAAATCTTAGTTATACCTCAGAAAGGTTCTAGCTACTAATCAGTTTAAGAAGATTTTTCTGATATTCTTCTATATTCAGACTTTCAATAAAATCTTGAGAAAATTCTTTTCCTGATTGAAGATAGATGGTACCAGATTTATCCATATAACCCTGAGTTATCGCTTTAAATACTTTCTCAAAATCATTATTTGGAACAGCTTTTTTCCAATGGGCTTCTATTGCATGGTAGCATTGTGGGTTCTCCCCGACATTTCCAGTTAGAGCATAAGCTAAATCAGAACACCCTCCAAGACAAACCAACCCAAATTCACATGATTTGCAAAAACCCTTTAACGATAAATATCTGTTAAATCTTTTATTCCACTTACAGAGTTTTTTAGAATGCCATATTTCTTTTAGAGATTGTTGCCTTAAATCCCCTTCTGTAAATTCTTCCTGATAAATAGATAAGCAGCCCTGAACTTTGCCATCACTTCTGATGCCAAGAACTCCTTTTCCGGCAGAACATCCTGTCCATTGCGAATATGATGTATGTCTGGGGATTACTTTTGAAAAATATCCGTAATCATGAAGGCATATAATTGCTAGCTGCTTCATCGGAACAGTTATTCTGGATTTAGCGAAGAACAAACCTGATATATAGTATTCAAATAAGTCAAGAAATAAATCATTCTGCATTCTTCCATGAGGAGCAGCAAGTTGAATTTGCCAGGCTTTAAATGGTGAATCAATTAGTCTTTCTCTTAATTGTGGCAGTTCAAGAATATTGAGTTTATTTAAAGTAGTGATAGCAACTGTATCTAGATTTTTTTTATCTATATAGTCCATTATATTAAAGATTTTATCAAATAATCCTGGAACCTGCCTTATATGGTCGTTAGTCTCAGGAATTCCACCATCAAGACTTATACCCAGTGTTTTAATGCCCATATCTGCTAAAAAATCTATTTTATCTTCTGTTAAAGCTATACCATTTGTTATTATCGAGACATTGACATTACCCTGAATTAATCTTTTTATAATTTCATGCCAGTCAGGACGGAGAAATAATTCTCCTCCGATTAAATTTACGACTTTACAGCCAATTTCAGAAAGCTGGTCACATATATTGAGAGCTTCTTCTGTACTTAGTTCATCTTTTCTTGCATCTCCTGCTGATGAACCGCAGTGAATACATCTGGCATTACATTTTAATGTAATTTCCCAGACTACATTATGCAGTACTTTTTTCTTGAACATTTATATTCTCTTAGTTATTCAGGTTTTACTGAAGGATAGGTGTCAAAAATATCATCAGGAAAATATACACCATATTTTGTAACATATCCACCGGGATCGCTGTAAGTAGGTTTTTGAATATTAGTATTCGGGGCATTATTTGGTTGCTGCTGATTACTAGGCTTTTGTTCAGCAGGTTTTTTATGATTGAATAATCTTTGCATTATTGACCTTTTTTGATTATTAGGGTCTTTTTGTGTTTTGGCTAAAACAGCAGAGCTAAAAAGAAGATTTGCTGCTAAAAACACTGATAAAAATCTGTAAACTTGCTTAAACATTTTGTCCTCCTGGTTTTTATTAACCTTGTATTTATTGATTATTCGGGGCAGGATAGGTATTATGTGTATTTTCAGGGTTTATAACCTCATACTCATACTCATAAGAATTATAAAAATCCTTAATATCTTGAACTCCATACAAAGTGGTAAACCGGCCTTCATCAGAACCCCAAACAGGCTTTTTCTCAAGATTAGGATCTTTGTTTGCAGGGTTTTGATTATTAACAGGGTTACTGGATTTATCTTTATTCTGGCATGTGCTTTCAGATGCTTTATCAACATTTTTCTGAGATTTAGCTATACCAGCAGGACTAAAAATAAGGTTTAGCATTAAAAACACTGATAAATATCTATAAACCTGTTTAATCATTTTCTTCCTTAGTAACATTAGTTTTATTTAAAAATATGTGTTTAAAGAATTCTCGTCTACATTCTTCAAAAGATGCATATTTCTTATAATGCTCTCTGCAATAAGAAATCGCTTCATCACTTCCAAGAGCACCATATCTAATTGTAGACACTGTTTGTTTGATTTGAGAATTCATTAGATTAAGAATAAGCACAATAAGAGCTACAAATAGACTTCCCAGTAAAAAAATAAATCTAAACTTATGCAATCTTTTAGGTTTTGACTCTTTATTTTCCACTGACTTTAATAGCTCCAATTTTAAAGATTACTTAATTATATAACCATTGTCACCCTGAATTTATTTCAGGGTCGCCAGATCGTGCGATTCCGAAACAAGTTCGGAATGACAATCTAAATCCAAATGACAGCCTAAAATAGTATCATACAAATCATTGTTTTTAGGATTAAATTCTTTTATTAAATTCAACTTCCAATTTCTATGCCAATTCTTTAACTTTTTTTCTCTTTCAATAGCATCTATAATATTGTCAAATTGTTCAAAGTAAACTAATTTATTGAGATTATATGTCTTAGAAAAACCATCAACTAATTTGTTTTTATGCTCATAAACACGCCTGATTAAATCGTTGGTTACACCTATATAAAAAGTAGTATTATATTCATTCGTCATTATATAGACATAACCTTGTTTCATTTTTCTCAATCCTTGCTGATTATTCATAATTCTAGGATTATATATAATTATAAATTATTTTTCTTTAAATTTACGCAAATATGACAGTAAATTAAGCTACAAAAACAGGATCTTTAGAATTTATTTCTCCACTGAAAACATGTGCTGCTTCTCTGCAGCCACAGTCGCATTCAGATAAAACATTGCAGTCATTGCAAGCAGATGGGATGTATTCTTTCTGAGTAAAACTTTTCCAATAACTGTTAGCCTTTAGGGATTCAAACTCAGAAAAATGACAAAGTTCAACTGGTGAATGATTACAGGTTCTTATATATCCTGAAGGTCCAACTACAAAAAAGTTTATTGCTGCAGAGCATTTGGTGGATACTTTTAAATATTCATATTTGCTTGTATCAATAATACACTTAGGAAGCTCTGTCCCTACACTGCCTTTTCTATTTGCAGTTTTTAAAACCTCTTCAGCTATATCAAGCATTTCATTTATATCTTTTATGGACAACAAAAGTTCTTTGGCATGCTTTAACCCTCTTCCTCCAGGAAGAAATCTGTTTAACAAAAGTGAATCTGCTCCTGCTATTAAAGCTTCAGATATGGTTTCATATAATTCAAACAGGTTTTGTTTGGTTGCTGTTATATTTACAGTTGTAGTAATACCTATTTCCTTAGCTTTAGTAAAATTTTCAAGAATCTTTTTATAATTACCTGATTGTGTATGGTATTTAAATGTCCTGAGGCCTGGCAAGCTCATACTTAGATGAACATTATTATCCTTGCAAAGAGAAAGTACTTCATCATTAACAAGCTCTCCATTAGAAATTAGATACAATTTGGGCGGTTTTTGCTCTGATACCAAAATTCCATCTTTAGTTTCGATGTATTCTGATATACAGGAACCAGCAAACTCGATAATTTCCTTTAAGTCTTTTCTTAATATGGCTTCTCCACCTGTAAATGCAATATTGCAGGCACCTTTTTCACTCATTAATTTTATGCAATCTTTCCATTCCTGTGTTGATAGTTCTTTTCTCTTTTTAAAATCATTCTTTGCTTCCCACGGACAGGAACAAAAAAGACATTTATGATTGCATTTGTATGTCATCTCCAGAACGCAGGTTGCTGGAAGAAATGATGGAGCCAGCTTTGAAGTTAGATTATTTTCCATTATTATTTATCTTTTATTTTTATTCCGAGTAATTCTTCCAGACGAGTTTTAAAGTTTGATAAAGGAACTCTCTTATTGTAACTATAATGGTCTTTGATTCCTGCTGAATATTCGTAAAGCAAGATTAGATCATCATGACTGAAATTACAGGTTTTATGAGGTTTTGAATCTTTATCATATTTAACTATAAGGCATAATTCCCGAGATTCTGCATTTGGACTGCATTTTTGACAGAACTGAGATTCATCAAGCTGTACATCTATTTTAGTTATTTTTTTTACAAGTGTACGATAATAAGCTATATCACCAATTGCAAAACTTACGCTTGTATATGACGGATATAAAGTCATTTCTCCACATACAGGACATATATATTCAGTTCTTTCAGGAGGAGATGCTACTTTATAACACATTGCTCCTACAGGTTTTTGAAAGGTATCAGGATTAGGAGGCAATTGCTGAAGCTGATTGTTAAGTTCTATTTTTGACAGCTGCTCCCAGGCTGAACCATTACTATCTTTAGCCAGTGTATATCCTGTAAAACCTATAAAAGCTACAATAAATAAGACTAAAATAATAATTAAGCTATACCACATATATTTTTCTTTATACTCCAAAACTATTTAATATCGTTTATTGACCTGCCCAGTAATTTTTCTAAGCGATCCTTATAGTTAATTATAGGCACTTTACCAGAACTGCTATTGTGTTCTGTTAATCCTTGTGAATATTCATAAAGCAGATTTATGTCTTCTCCATTAATATTACAGGTCTTCTGCGGCTTTGACTTCTTGTCATATTTTACTATTAGACAAAGTTCACGAGATTCTGCATTTGGATTGCATTTTTCACAAAGCTGAGACTCATCAAGTTCTACATCTATTTTAGCTATTTTCTTAACTCTATTACGGTAATAGGATAGCATGCTAAGATCAATGCTGCTGTCAAAAAAACTGGAATATAAAGTTACTTCGCCACATACAGGACATATATACTGACTTCTATCAGGTGGGGTAGCTACGTCATAACACATTGCGCTTACTGGTTCATTCCATATGTCTGTTGGAGATAATTGCACCAGTTTATTAGTGTATTCTGATCTTGAGACCTGATCCAGGGTTAACTTATTATTATCTTTAGCCAGTGTATATTCTGTAAATCCAATAAAAGCTACAATAAATAAGACTAA
>DNSU01000183.1:9530-12477 GCA_003499585.1 Cyanobacteria bacterium UBA9579
CCGTTAATCTTATTATCACCTATAAATAGAATGTTTGATAATTGAAAAAACGATTATACTCTTATCTTGGCATTGGTGGAGGAGTAGTCTTTAAACTTCTATATTGTTTAGGAGCATAAGGATTACTTCCATCAGAGTTTCTCAGTAATGATGGAGTATGTGTTTTAGACTGGCTTAAATCAACTGTACCTGATCCACCACAATCTTTATCAAAGCCACAGCCTGAAGTGCTTCTTGCACCTTCATGATCATATGAGCCACCACTATAAGAGTTGGCTGCTGAGCTGCTATATCCGGCTGTCTGTTGTAGCTGTCCATATGCACTTTGAGCAAAACATTCTGTGCTGATTGTACTTGATGCTGCTATTAGCATAAAAATAATAAATATCTTTTTCATGTTGCCTCCACGTTATTTTATGTGGTTATTATAATTTAGTCGTCAGAATCTCTAAGTAATTGTGGTGTTGGATGGTCGCCTGCACCTCTTAAATCCACAACTGAAGAGTCTGATGAAGTATCAAAACCATACCCTGAAGTATTTCTTGCTCCTTCATAATCATATGATCCACCGCTATATGAGTTAGATGCAGAATCACTATCACTGGCAGTTTGCTGCAATTGGCCCCATGCGCTTTGAGCAAGGCATTCTGTGCTGATTGTACTTGATGCTGCTATTAGCATAAAAATAATAAAGATCTTTTTCATGTCGCCTCCACGTTATTTTAATGGATTGATTATAACTGGAAATTTCAAAATAGCAAAGATTATTTTCACTTTCTTTTGCAATAATTTGTTTAATTTCGTTTACATCTTTATTTAATGAGCGTATAAAGTTCAAATAAAACATTAATAAGGCTATAATGCCCAGTCCTATAAGCATCATGAAAGATATTGAAATTATAATTATTACAAACAGTTCATTTGTGCCAATCATAATAAATGTCTAGCTTCTTTCCTTCAAGAGTTCCCACTTAGTAATTGCATCTTTTGCATTCTGAATGTCAGAGGCGTTAGGAGCTAGTTTCATATAAATATTTATATATTCAACCCCATGTTTATTAGTTTTTTGGTTTTTTAATAAACTGATCATCAACATATTTATAATTATATGTGTAGCCAATCTACTTTCTGTGCTTATACGTCATTTGAAGCGCTTATATCACAGCTACAGTCTATAGTGCCCTTTGTGCACTGCATAAGTTCTCTATCTGCTCACTCATTTTCACAGCATAAGGATCAGGTTTTTTTAGTGATTTTATAGTACCATCTGCATTATCTCTATAATAATGTTTATAATAAAGAGTTTGACTAATTGAGTTATTCAAGCAGGCTTCTTATTTTAAAAATAAGAAATAGTAAAAACTACAATTTATATGCTAAAACTTAATAAAAATAATTCTTGATTAAAAAAGCATTTAGGAGTAAATTTTAGATATAAGCTAATTAAAGGAAATAACAAGCTTTCCCCAATTTAATTGGGTATTTTGTATTTTTGAAAGCAGGTAGAAAAATGGATGCTTTTTGTAATTATTATATAAGAGTAATCGTAAATGATTGGGATGAAGACTTATATAAAGCAAATGTAGATAATAATTTATTACCTTAAACTCCCCTTATCTAAAATGGGGAGTTTTTATTTGACTAAAATACAATCGTGAAAAGGGTAAGGCAAAATGGAATACTATTATTTAGGATTATTTTTATTCTTTATAGGTGGATTGTTATCAATACCTCTAGCTGAAAAATATAAAGCTAAATTTGTTTGTGTATTTTCAGGGTTAGGAACGTTTTTTGTTCTAATCACAGCTTTAAATGTACTTTTAAATAATATCACTGTCTCTAAAAGAGTATACTTGCCTGAGCCAATTGGAAAAGTAGACTTTATTATTGACCCGTTAAGTGCGTTTTTTATTTTAGTCATTTCTGTGATGAGTTTTATAGGAACTTTATATGCTATTGGCTACATGAAGCCATATTTAAACAGAAATAAGGTTATCTCTTCTCATTTTTTCTTTTTAAGCACTTTAATAGCCTCAATGCTGCTTGTGGTAACAATGCAAAATGTTTTAGCGTTTCTAATTGTATGGGAAATAATGTCTTTATCATCATTTTTTCTTGTTATATTTGATAACGAGAAAAAAGAAGTAATCTCTGCCGGTATAAATTACTTAATTACGATGCATATATCCATATTATTTATCATTATGGGCTTTATTATGCTTACTATTAAATCTGGAAGTCTTGATTTTACATCATTTAGAGAAATATTTGCATCCAGTAATTATATAACTAATTTAATTTTCATTATTTTATTTATAGGTTTTGGAATAAAAGCAGGATTTGTACCATTTCATACATGGCTACCTAAAGCTCATCCTGCTGCTCCAAGTCATATATCAGGAATAATGTCCGGGGTTATGATCAAAACGGGTATATACGGAATATTAAGAATATTATCCCTGATGAATGTGCCTTCCATAGAAATCTCTTATTTTGTTTTGTTTATCTCTATTATTTCAGCGCTATTTGGGGTTCTTTATGCCATTGCGCAGCATGATTTAAAGAAATTGCTTGCTTATCACAGTGTTGAAAATATAGGAATTATTGGAATTGGAATAGGTATAGGAATGCTTGGTCTTGTTTATCATAATATACTCATTGCTTTTTTAGGATTTTCTGGTGGTATTCTACATATATTAAATCATTCGATATTTAAAGAACTATTATTCTTTGGCGCTGGGGCAGTTTATAACAAAACACATATCAAAAATATTGAAAAAATGGGTGGATTAATTAAAGCCATGCCCTATACAGCTTTTATGTTTCTAATAGGTTCGATAGCAATCACAGGATTGCCGCCATTAAACGGATTTATCAGTGAATTTTTGATTTATCTTGGCATGTTACATAGTTTTGAGATTAATAGCCCTATTATTTTGATTGTTTC
>DNSU01000183.1:12534-16385 GCA_003499585.1 Cyanobacteria bacterium UBA9579
CCTATTATTTTGATTGTTTCAGTTTTTGCAATAGCTTCTCTCGCATTAGTTGGAACTATGGCTTTACTTTGTTTTACTAAAGCTTTTAGTATTGTGTTTTTAGGGTTGCCAAGAAGTGAGGAATCCCAATTAGTCCAAGAAGAAGTCAGTCCAATAATGCTTTTATCAATGGGGATTCTGGCTTTATTCACTTTCTTAATAGGATTATTTCCTCAATATGCTATAAATCTGGTCAAGAGCCCTGCTTTAGTGTTAATTAAAACTGATCAAATGTTATTAAATACTGTAATTCCATTAAATATCTTGAAAACGATATCTCTTGCAGGCTTAGGTTTTATAATCCTGTTTATTATTATTTATGCATTAAGAAGCTTTATGCTCAAAGGTAAGAAAGTTTATAGCTATAAAACCTGGGATTGTAGCTATCAAGCTGGAACTAACAGGATGCAGTACACTGCTTCATCTTATGCAAGCCCTTTTCTGTCATTCTTAAAACCGTTTTTTGTTAAAGAATTTACTATTAAAAAGCCTAAGGACCTCTTTCCTAAAGAGGCACATTTTGAATTACATGCCCATGATATCTTTGAACACTACTTTATTTATCCTGTAATAAGAATAAATAAAAGACTTCTTGAAAAATTTTACTGGATACAAAGTGGCAGTACGCAGCAATATATATCATACGGATTAATCTTTCTTGTTATTGCTTTAATAGGTGCAATAGGAGTTAAATAATGATTGAAATTATTTTAAATATACTATTTCTGCTTATATTTCCCTTTTTATTTATTGGACTGATAAATAAAACCAAGGCATTTTGGGCAGGAAGAAAAGGTGCTTCTATTTTTCAGCCGTTTTATGATTTTGTAAAACTACTAAAAAAAGGTCAGATTATAAGTACTACTACATCTCAAATCTTTGTAGTTTTCCCCTCGTTACTATTAGCTTCTGTAATTTTTGCAGGTTTACTTGTTCCAATATTTAATCATAGAGCCATATTAAGTTTTGAAGGAAGTTTTATTCTCTTTGCATACATTTTGGCGCTAGGTAAATTTTTAAGTCTTGCAGGAGCGATGGATACAGGAAGCAGCTTTGAAGGTATGGGCGCAAGCAGGGAAGCGAGTTTTTCAACGTTAGTAGAGCCGGCATTTTTCATAATGTTATCATCAATAATGGCATTAAGCGGCAATTATTCTTTTAAAAGCCTGTCTTTGATTTTACAAAAAAGTGATGACCTTGGTTATTTAATAATTGCACTAGGAGTTATTGCCTTATTAATTATGATGTTAATTGAAGGGTGCCGAGTTCCGGTTGATGATCCTAATACTCATCTTGAATTAACAATGATCCATGAGGTAATGATCCTTGATAATTCAGGAATAGATTTAGCTATTATTATGTATAGTTCCTGGATGAAGCTTGTCATATTTGCTTCACTAATTGCAAACATTATTATTCCTGCTAATCTGACTATTCTCTATTCAATATTGGCTTTTGTTGGGATAATATCTGCTCTTGCAATTATTATTGGTACTATTGAATCTACTTTTGCAAGGTTAAGGCTTACTCATATTTTTCAATTTGCTTTTATGATGAGTTCCATTTCATTAATTATTCTGGCTTTAACAGTAATTTCTATATATAAAGGAGATTAAATTTTAATGATAAATATATTGATAGTAGTTTTTGGCTTAACTATGTTATATATGGCAGCAACAAGTCGTATAAAAGCCCTTATAAATATGCTTTCTGTTCAGGGTATTATACTTTTTCTGCTGATTTTATTTATTGGTGAAGAAAAAATACTTCATTTTAATTATATATTCTTATTAACAGAGACATTGCTCATCAAAGCAATAATAATTCCAATATTTTTAAATAGAGTTTTGATAAAAAATAATATTTTTAGAGATACAGAACCTTATATTCCTAATTTTTACTCACTTGTTATCTCAAGTATCATACTTTTTGCAGGTTTTATTATTTCCTGTTCTCATAATCAGTTATTCTCAAATATAACCACTCTTTATTTTGGGGTATCTATTTCAACGATTATAATAAGCCTTCTTTTTATTACAACTAAAAAGAAAATTTTAACTCACGTTATAGGTTACACAATGATGGAAAATGGAATATTTTTGTTATCTCTTTCAGTAGCAAAAGAAATGCCGATAATTGTAAGCATGGGAGTCCTATTAGATGTATTTATAGCGATATTTATTCTTGGCATGCTTGTAGATAGAATAAATATTGCTTTTGAAGAATTAAACGTATGCACCCTTAATAATTTAAAGGATTGTACAGATGATGATTGAGATTCTATTGATATTTCCGCTTATTGCAAGCTTAATATTGTTTTTTGCTAGGTCTAAAAACCTGAATGATTATGCATTAATTATCTATGCAATCCTTTATCCTTTTATTGCAATATGTCTTTACCTGAATAAAACTGAAAATCCTTCATTTCAAAATTATTTTATGGTTGATCAGTTAAATATTTTATTCTTATTAATATTAGCTATTATTTTTACTGGAGTTGCGTTTTACAATCTTGGGTTTACACAAGCTTCTGATATAGATAATATTCAACATACCCATTACTCGATTGGAATTTTATTATTTATTTTCTCAATGACAGGCGCAATTTTAAGCACTAATTTAGGATTATCATGGGTATTTATTGAAGCTACAACACTGGCAAGCGCTTATCTTATTTATTTTAACAAAACAAAACATGCTCTGGAAGCTGCCTGGAAATATGTTTTTATATGCTCAATAGGTATTTCTCTTGCTTTTGTAGGTATAATATTGCTCTTAATAGGTACAGAAAGTGCAAATTCTTTATTTTTTAGTGATTTATACACTAATGCAGCTAAATTAAATCCATTCTGGCTTAAATTATCTTTTGTATTCATCCTTATTGGTATTGGCACAAAGATGGGCTTAGCTCCTGTTCATGCATGGCTTCCTGATGCTCATTCGGAAGCCCCTTCTCCTATTTCAGCCTTATTATCAGCGGCTTTATTAAACTCTGCATTTCTTGTTATTTTGCGAGTTTTCAAATTAATGGAATTGACTCACCTAGACCATTATGCAAGAATTCTGCTCATTTCAATGGGAATATTGTCCCTTTTTGTAACAGCAGTATTTGTTTTCAATATAAATAATTACAAAAGAATGCTTGCTTATTCTTCTATAGAGAATATGGGCATAATTGTAATAGGAATAGCTGTCGGAGGACTGGGAGTATATGCAGCAATGCTTCATCTGATTGGGCATTCTCTTATTAAAGCATCATTCTTTCTAACAGCAGGAAATATTTTAAAGAAATTTGAAACTAAAAAAATAAGTGATATTAGTGGAATATTAAAAGTTGATAAGACAACAGGGTGGCTATGGATATTAAGTTTTATAGGAATAGCTGGATTACCTCCTTCACCATTGTTTTTAAGCGAATTTATATTATTAAAAACTATGCTAGAAAAGAATCAAATCATTCCTGCATTAATTATTATGCTCCTTTTAACAGTAATTATTTATGGAATTGGTAAATCAGTTATAAAAATGAGCTTTGGAGATATTAAAATCCCCCAGATAGAATATAAATCGCAAAAAATCAATTTAGCTATGTATTTGCCACAAGTAGCACTTATAGCCGGAGCATTAACACTTGGAATATACATACCTCCTTATATAAATCAGATTATAAATAATGCAGTCCTGGCTATATCTTCACTCTAAATCATTGAAAGAGGAATAAAATGAAATGGAAAATTTCAAAAAATAATCAAATCATAGACTTAAATGAAATACCTGTATTGGATATCAACGAACTAAGAGACGAAATAATC
>DNSU01000183.1:16452-23744 GCA_003499585.1 Cyanobacteria bacterium UBA9579
GAACTAAGAGACGAAATAATCAGACAATACAGAAGTAATAAAAGGGTTATCGGCTTTTTTGGAAAGAATGAAACTTGCGGAGTTAAGTTATACACAATACTTGCTGATGATAACAATTCCGAACTTTTGATATCATCTTCCTTTATCGAGGAAAACGGTTCATATCTTTCTATAACAAAAGGAATTCCTGCTTTTCATATGTTTGAAAGAGAATTATACGAAGAATTTGGAATTGAACCTTTAGAACACCCATGGTTAAAACCTGTTAGATATAGCCACAATAGATTTGATAAAATTCAAACTATAGAAAACTATCCTTTCTTTCAAATGGAAGGAGAAGAGGTTCATGAAGTTGCTGTAGGTCCCATCCATGCCGGAATAATTGAACCTGGGCATTTTCGTTTTATGTGTAATGGTGAAAAAGTTTATCATATGGAAATTCAGCTTGGCTATCAGCATAGAGGAGTAGAAAATCTACTTGCTAATGGCAAGGGTTTCTCGAATCATTTAGCAGAATCAATAGCAGGAGATACGGTTATTGGTCATAACACCGCATATTCCAATGCGGTTGAATCATTATTAAATATTGAGATCTCAAATAAAGCCAGTATAATAAGAGCTATTTCCTTAGAGATGGAGCGAATTGCAATACATATTGGTGATCTGGGAGCAATTGCAAATGATATAGCTTATCTTATGGGTAATGCTGTATTTGGTGCAACAAGAACTCTGGTAATTAATACGCTACTTGAAATATGCGGCAGCCGCTTTGGCAGGGGTTTAATCAGAGTTGGAGGGGTTGCATTTGATATTGATATGGCTTTGAAGGAGAAAATTTCTGCAACTTTAGATAAAGTATTAAATGATGTTGATAGAATGTCATATGCCATGTTTACTTCTGCAAGTGTACTATCAAGACTAGAAAAAACAGGTACACTTAATAAGGAAAAAGCACAACAAATAGGCCTGGTTGGCATGGCTGCAAGAGCTTCAGGACTTCCTCCTGATTCAAGGATTGATCATCCCTGGGGATGGTATAAAAATTTAACTATAAATAAAGAGATACTTGAAAGTGGTGACGTTTTTGCAAGAGCTTATATCAGGTATAAAGAGATAAAACAGTCAATAAAAATAGTAAAAGACTTATTATCTCAAATTCAGCTTTATCATAATGATGTTTTGTTGGTAAAAAGTGAAAATAACTTTTCTAAAAATAGTATGGTTATCTCTATTGTAGAAGGTTGGAGAGGTGAAATAGTTCATACGGCTTTAACAGATAATGAAGACAGAATTATAAAATATAAAATCAAGGACCCGTCTTTCAATAATTGGTATGGACTTGCGCTTGCAGTAAGAAATAACGGAATTTCAGACTTTCCTCTTTGTAATAAGAGCTTTAATCTTTCATATTGTGGAAATGATTTATAGGAATAAACCTGAAATCTTTAAAATTTATTTTCGGCTTTTAAAAAGAACAATATATTTGACAAACAAGCCTTCCCCGAAAATATTAGTGTGAAATAATTTATGAGGTTATGATAAAAATGTTTGAGACATTAAAATCAAGGATATATCAGGGTGATCAGGCAATACCCGATATTAAAAAAGCTGTAATAAACAAACAATTTAGGGGCTTACCCTTAATTAATCAGCAGAATTGTACTAATTGCTCACACTGTATATCAATTTGTCCGACAAACGCTATTAGTGAAGACAATTCTATTGATCTTGGAAAATGTATATTCTGCGGAGATTGTGAAAGAGAATGTCTGAATAAGGCAATACAATTCACCAATTTCCATAAAATATCATCAACTTCTCGTGAATATCTAATTGTTGATCCAGAAACAACTCTGAATGACTATGAAGCTAATGCTATTAAATCATCTGAGCAAATCAAGAAACTATTTGGTAAATCCCTGAAACTAAGGCAGGTTTCAGCAGGTGGCTGCAATGGCTGTGAACAGGAATTAAATGCCTGCTCAAATGTAAACTTTGATATGGGAAGGTTTGGGATAGATATTGTTGCTTCTCCCCGGCATGCCGATGGAATCATTATAACCGGCCCTATTACTGAAAATATGAGAAGAGCCCTTGAAGATGCTTATTTATCAACCCCTGATCCTAAAATAATAATTCTTGCCGGTACTTGTGCTATAAGTGGTGGTATTTTCCAGGATTCTGAGGTGCTTAAAAGAGATTTTCTAGAAAAACATAAAATTGATCTATATATTCCCGGCTGCCCAGTTCATCCTTTAACTGTAATTAATGGGATTTTGGGTTTTCTGGAAAATTAGTTCAAAAGTTTTCCCTATTATTCAAATAAAATTCCCTGTTAATTTTTTAGGGAATTTATGCCTAAAAGGCTTTATTTTACTATGTTGAACTAAATAAAAACTTTATTTTTTTACAAACTTCCCTGTAAATATCCTGTTTTACAAAACCTAAAAAGAGAAGAATGCTGTCAAAACTACAACCCCCAAAAATAACGCCAGGTGCATTATGCACATTCTCAGTTTAACAATCATTGCGATTATAGCTTGATTTATGTGAAGTAAACCGGGCGGTTTTTTTATTTGGAATTAAAAAATCCCCTATCTGTCAATTAACTTAATTGTGAGTTATATTTACGATAGTTATTTTAATCTTTGTAATTAATAGCTTTAAGGGAGTTAAAGTGTCCGATTATATAAATTCCTTGTTGGTTATTTTTCTGGCCTTATTCTTTACTATAGATGTTATAGGTGTAACTCCAATATTTGTATCTTTAACCAGCAATGTTAATAATGAATACAGAAGAAAGATGGCAATTAATGGTGTTTTTATTGCTACATTAATACTGCTTTTATTTGCCATATCCGGGACCAGTATTTTAAATATATTAGGCATAGAATTAGCAGCTTTTAGAATCGCTGGAGGTATATTATTATTACTTCTTTCTATAGATATGGTTTTAGCGAAACCTATCTCTGTAATTAGGACAGAGACTAAAGAAGAGCATGAAGAAGCATTGTACAAACATGATATTTCAGTTTTTCCCCTTGCTATCCCATTGTTATCAGGGCCTGCTACAATTACAATGCTTATTCTATTTATGAGACAAGCACAGGGAAATATAGTACAGCAGCTAGTTGTACTTTCTGCCCTTACTGCAAATATGTTTATATGCTGGATTGTATTGAATTTCTCATCGGAAATAAGTAAATTTTTAGGAACCACAGGGATTAATGTTTTAAATAGAATATTTGGTGTTCTGCTAACAGCCCTTGCCTGTCAATTTTTTATTGATGGTATTTCAGAGGCTTTTCTTAAAAGATAAATTTATAGATCTAAGGAATATCGCAAATAAGTTTCAGGTTATCTAACCAAAGCAGTCTTGTAGCGGGCAGAATTCTGCACTATTTTCTAAAAAACTTGATTTAAGGACGTATGAAAAATTATAAAGATGTACAAGTATGCTTATCTTGCAAACTAGACTCTAAAGGAGCGATTCAAATTGATTTCTGGATTTTTGTCTTTAGTATTTTGTATTATGTTATAAAATTAAGTAATAATAGTAGGTTTTGGGTTTTGTATGCTAAAAAGTTTAATTCCAATAATTCTTCTTACCATCTCAAATATTTTTATGACATTTGCCTGGTACGGACATCTTAAGTATAAAAATACTGCTCTTTGGCTTGTTATTTTTGTTAGCTGGACAATTGCATTTGCCGAATATTGTTTTCAGGTTCCCGCTAACCGTATTGGCCATCAGTATTTTAATGCAGCACAATTAAAAACAATGCAGGAAGTTATAACTTTAATTGTTTTTTGCGTATTTTCAGTCTTTTATCTTAAAGAAGGATTAAAATGGAATTATTTTGTAGGTTTTATTTTTATAATTCTTGCAGTTATCTTTATATTCAAAAAATGGTAATGATGCTAAAGAAATTATCTTTGCAGACTTTATAAAACACATAAACCCTGCAACGTATATTATGAATTTAAATAGATTAGAGCTATAATAAGAATTGTGATTTAGAATTTTTAGCGTGTGTGAGAGAGAAATGAAATATTTTAAGTGGTCTTTTATAGTAACAGTCATAGGGCTTACTTTGGCATATATGTGGGGAGAAAGGGTTAATCCGGGTTCAGGGTTTATAGCACTTTTTATTGCAGTTGTACTTGTAATTCTAGAGGTTAGCTTATCCTTTGATAATGCAGTTGTTAACGCTGTAAGACTGCGCACAATGACTCCTTTATGGCAGCGAAGATTTCTTACCTGGGGGATTTTAATTGCTGTTTTTGGCATGAGGCTTGCATTTCCAGTTGCGATTGTTTCAATCTTTTCAGGGGTAGGACTTATTGATGTAACTGTTATGGCTCTTAGTAATCCGGAAAAATACGCATATTATCTTCATAAATCACATTCAACAATTGCATCATTCGGTGGTATGTTTTTATTTATGTTATTTTTAGCGTTCATATTTAATGAAGCAAAAAAGGTACACTGGATTAAAATTATAGAGCAAAGACTGGCACAGATAGGTAAACTTGAAAGTATAGAAGTTATTATTGCTCTAGCTGTTCTTTATATAACCCAAAATTTTGTAAGTCCATCGGATAAATTGCCAGTTGTTTTAGCCGGTATAAGTGGTTTAGTTTTATATTTATTAATTGATGGCTTGAGCAAATGGCTGGAAGGAGCTGTGGATTCCAGTACCGGAAAACAGATATCTAATGGAGTAAAACAAGCAGGATTCATAAGCTTTATTTACCTGGAACTAATTGATGCGTCATTCTCTTTTGATGGTGTGCTCGGAGCCTTTGCAATCAGTAAGGATATCATAATAATTGCTATTGGTTTAAGCATTGGAGCTATGTTTGTAAGATCTCTAACTGTTATGCTTGTTGAAAAACAGACTTTAGACAAGTATATTTATCTTGAGCATGGCGCCCACTGGGCAATCGGGGCTTTAGGATTAATTATGATGTATACCACTTTTGGGCATGTTTCTGAAGTAATTACAGGGCTAATAGGTGTAGGCTTTATTGGAGCAGCTTATTTTTCTTCTATTTCCAAGAAGGGTCCTGCTTTACCAGATGAGCTAACAGAAGAATTAATTTAATTCTTAGATTATGATTTGATATAAGCTATAATTCCTATAAGAGTTTGTATAGGATTAATAAAATTATGTTAGTCTGTTCTTCTTGTCAGGCTGGTTGTTGTAGAAGATTTAGCATTCCTTTAACCGGATATGATATTTTAAAAATCAAAAAAGCCCTTGATCTTGAGTATTTAGACTATACACAAATGATTAAGGTTAAAGATGATGATTTTGAGAGTGAATCCAAGTTATTAAGTGTCTTCAGGTTTACTAACTTAGGAGCTGAAAAACATTATTCATTTTTTCTTAGAAGTATAAAAAGTAAATATATGCCGGATTCTGATAAATGTATTTTTCTTCAGGAATGGAACGGTGAAGACTTTTTGTTGCCGGATTTTAGGGGGGTAAAGGCAAGATGTGGAATATATAATTCAAGACCATTAGCCTGTACAATTTATCCTGCAAAATTACATGAAAATGAGTTAATTGGAGTGGCAAAAGATCCTAATACTCACCTTGATAACTCTGATAACCCTGCATATAACTTGTGTCCGAGGGATTTAAATAATTCGGATTTTCTGGCTAATTCTGATGAAATTATGAAGAATTTAGTCCTGTATAAACATGAAAAGAAATATTTTAAGTTTTTGTCAGAAGTTTGGAATCAGGGCTCCTGCGACTTTACAGAATTTTTTCCTTTTCTTGAAACTGCTTATCAAAACAGAATAATTTTTGAATAATGGATAGAAATATTATGACGAGAAGATTTTCTCTGTCGGTGGCTTAGCCACATTCTTCCTGTCATTGATCTTGGTGAATATACATAGATTATTGACTATAATGGTGCAGGTACTAACGTACTAATTTAAGTCCTCGCTGGAATGATCAAGAACTTAATAATGTGACTTAGTCACCTGCCTCCTACGAAAACATTCCTGTCATAATAATTAATTGTTCAGTAGCTATGCAGGATTTTTAACTACTGCAAAAATCTAACAGCATACCTTAGATTTTAAAAACATCTAAAAGTGAGCAAGCACGCTAATTTACCCTATTTTATGAGCATTGCAAATGTTTATCATTCTAATCCATATGTACAAAATTAAATCTTTGTAAATTACCCGAAAAATGTTTTTAAACACCAGTTGGGTAATTTTTCAACAGGCTAATATCTATTTAAATATGATGATGATACGCTAAAAAAGTTCGCACAAATATTCGTTTTATAATCCTTAGAAGAAAGGTGATTGGCATGATAGAAACAAAAATTATTCAAGTAGTACTGGTTGAGGATTATAGATTAACCAGAATTGGCTTAAGGTCTACACTTAATGAGTTTGAAGGCATCAATATAGTAAATGAAGCAGAAAATGCTGAGGAAGGGCTAAGGATAATCAAAGAAAATAAACCGGACGTTGTTCTTATGGACCTGGGATTACCAGGTATGAATGGGATTGAGGCAACTCAACAGATAAAAGCTATTGATGAAAATATTAAAGTTATTATTTTAACTTCTCATGATAGAGAAGAAGAAGTTCTTGCCTCTCTTGGTTCAGGCGCTAACGCTTATTGTTTAAAAGATATTGATCCTGATGTTCTTGTAAATGTAATCAGATCTGTTCATAAGGGGGCTTCCTGGTTTGATCCTGCTATTGCAAAGATCGTTTTAAAACTATTCCCAAAACCGGAATCAGGAAAAAATTATAATACTGCAGAGCCTTTAGATCAAAGATCTAAATTATCTGCCAGAGAATTTGAAGTTCTTGCTCTGGTTGTAAAAGGAAAAAGTAATACTGAAATTGCAAAAGAGCTTTTTGTAAGTGTTCATACAGCAAAAGCTCATGTATGCAGCATTCTGCAGAAACTCTGTGTGGATGATAGAGTTCAGGCTGCTGTAAAAGCAGTACAGGAGAATATCGTTTAATAAATTCTCCTGCTATATCAGGCAGTAAAAAATACGGAATTTTTTCGTTTTTATAACCTAATGTAAAAACGTGACTGTATCATCTCAGAATGATATTAGCATGTTGACTGATAAAAGTACCTCTTGCCTTAGGCCAGAATGGGCTTGATTTAGCCTGTAGTTTTTATCAAAATACTTAGAAGCTGTCTTGTTAAAGTTGAATCGGGTGACACAGTCACCTTTTCTAAACTCATCAATCTTGATATTAAAACTATGATTATTGAGTTTAATGGTGCAGCTTT
>DNSU01000005.1 GCA_003499585.1 Cyanobacteria bacterium UBA9579
CGATTGTCCTATTAGCTCAATAGATATATCCTTTACAAACTGTATCGCTTCAAGATCACGAGCTATGGCATCTTTTAAAGATAAAATTTCGTCTATAGACATCATGCCGGCATCATTTGAATTAAAATCAGAACTCAAAATATACTTGAAATTATTGCTTGTTTCTTCATCATAACCGGGCATTTCATTAATATAAGACATCCAGTGATGAAACTGATGTGCCAGGTAATAAATATTAGCCGGTTGATTACGCATTATAAACATTGCGGGTGTATCAGATCCGACTTTTATTCTGTTAGGCGCAAGTATACTTAATATAGCAGTTAAAAAAAGCGCTCTAAGACCTTTTAGAGGCAAGACAAATCCTTCAGATTCACCAATCAAAATCAGCACTTTCTCAATATGAGGAGCCCTGATAACTAAAGTACCATGAGATTCAATATATTTTATCAATTCTTCGGGCTTATTAATAAGTTCTTTAAACAGGTTTTTAGCTTCATCATTTATTTCTCTGGTTTTTAGCTTTGCCTGGGTATTAAGCTGCAAAGTTTCATTTGTTGTTAAGTAGGTTCTGGATTTTTTCTTTGTCGAAAAACTATGCATCGAAATCACTTCTGAATTTTCAGGAGCAAATTTCAATATTTTAGATTTAATAAAATCTACAACGCCATTTAAAAAAAATGATGAATTTTTAGCCATAAAATTTCCTCAGAGTAATCTCCCTAAGTTAATAAAAACATTTGGCCCAAATTATATGTCAATAAACCAGAAATAAACGCCTAATTTTTACAATCCTTAATTTATAAATATTGTCTAATCAAAGGCGTTGAAAGTCACTTTATGATTGTTCGGATTTTTTTGCCAGGCCATAAAGTTATTTACATTTACCTGAAAAATAATGGCCAGATAAGTGTAAATAACTATTAAGGCTACTATATAAAATTCCTTCTTGGTCATAAAATTCCCCCAACTCTCACTATTGCAACCAGGCAGGATAAGTTAAGGCTAAAAAATAAGTAAGAGATTGTTAGCTTATAAGCAATTTAGAAAATCCTCATTAGGCAAAAAGACAATTATGTAGAATTATTTATGCTTACTAAAATTTGTATGAGAGGTAAATTCTGTGCTAACATTAATTGCATATGGAAATGATAAATTTAGCTGCAAATAAAAAGATTCCAATAGCGGCAGAAATTGTTGAAAATCTACCGTTATCAGATGATATTTATAAAATTATTTTAAATGGCCAGGAAGCCGCTCAAAAGGCAATTCCTGGTCAATTTATTTCTATACTGTGCAAAGATCTGGTTCTTAGAAGGCCATTTAGTATTGCTAATGTGGAGGGTGAATCTATCCACATTATCTATAAACTAAAGGGAGAAGGAACCGAATATATCTCCCAACTCAAATCCGGCGAGAAGATTAACTTTATAGGGCCGTTTGGAAACGGTTTTAACATAACTCACCAAAAAGCACTACTGGTAGGTGCAGGTGTAGGAACAGCTCCGTTGATATTTTTATCAAAAGAACTTACTAAAAAGCAAATTCCTTATATACTTGCAGCAGGATTTCAAAAATCCGTCGATATTCCTGAATTAAATCCTGATAAAGACTATATAATCACTGAAGATAGCTCGTCTAAATATTCAGGATTAGTTATTGATCATTTGGAAGAGATTATAAATACTCATAAGCCTGAAAAAATATACTCCTGCGGGCCAACACCTGTTTTAAAATACGTTGTAGAAATAGCTAATAAATATAACATCAAATCAGAACTGGCTCTTGAGAGAAAATTTGCTTGCGGAACTGGTGTATGTATGGGTTGTACAATTCATATAAGAGAAAATAACGAAATCAAAAACAAAAGAATATGCAAAGACGGGCCTGTTTTCGATGGAGGGTCTATCGTATGGTAACTGTAAAACCTGATCTATCTACAAATATAGGTAAATTAAAGTTAAAAAATCCAATAATTACAGCATCAGGAACTTTTGGCTATGCAGATGAATACGAAGAATTTATGAATTTGCAAAACATTGGAGCTATAGTTACCAAGGGTATTACTCTAGAACCAAGAGAAGGAAACCCACAACCCAGAATTGCTGAAGTAAAAAACGGCATGATAAATTCTATAGGGCTTGAAAATGTTGGTATATATTCGTTTATTGAGCATAAACTTCCTGTATTACAACAAAAAAACATAAATTACATCATTAATATCGCTGGATTCAGCTTTGAAGAGTATATTAAACTCGGACAAATATGTGAAGAACACCATATTCCTGCTATAGAGCTAAATGTTTCCTGCCCGAATGTTAAAGCAGGATGTCTTGAATTTGGCAAGGACAGCGAAACTTTATACAGGCTGGTATCAAGTGTTAGGCAGGTTTACTCAGGGACTCTAATCATCAAATTAACCCCTAACGTATCAAGCCCGACTGAAATAGCCCTTGCCGTACAAAAAGCCGGAGCTGATGCAGTATCTGCAATAAACACAGTCAAGGGCATGCAGGTAAATACAAGTATAAATAACGGTAAACTGAAATATAACTACGTAAAGGGCGGTTTTTCAGGCCCTGCCATTAAGCCAATAGCACTTGGTTATATACATGAAATAAGGCAAGTTCTTGACATTCCAATTATTGGCATGGGCGGAATATCAAGTATTGAGGATATTTTAGAATTTATAGCAGTAGGCTCAGATGCTATACAGATAGGTACAGCCAATTTTACCAATCCATGTATCAGTGAAGAACTTGCTATAAAGCTGGAAAACATTCTTAACCAAAATAACATAAAGAGTTATCAGGATTTAATCAGGGGAGTGAGAAATGCAAACAATTGATAAAATCGATATAATAGAGCTTCTTATAAAAACAGATGCAATCAGAAAAGGACATTTTGAACTAAGTTCAGGACTTCACAGCAGCCAA
>DNSU01000178.1:0-194 GCA_003499585.1 Cyanobacteria bacterium UBA9579
GACAATTCAGTACACTTTAATTTTAACTATTTAGCTAAAATCTCTTTTGATTACCAAACTTCATCTTAACTTTAGTTTGTGATTATTGCTAAAATTATATATAATTAGTGCCATGAGAGTCTCAATATTTACACTAATATCTCATTTAAAGTCATCCAAGTGCAAAGTACTAAGAAGCTGTCTTGTTAAAGTTG
>DNSU01000178.1:339-1021 GCA_003499585.1 Cyanobacteria bacterium UBA9579
TTTTTAGCAAGACAGGCTCTAAGTTTTAATTAGTGTCAGGAGTTCAAAATGAAAACCTTATTACTGTTTCCGCCACAATGGACCCCCCTAAATCCTCATTTTTCAGTTGCTTCCTTAATAGGTCAATTAAGAAAAAATAATTATGAAATTATAATCAGAGATTTAAATATAGAGTATTACAATAAAATATTGACAAAAGAATATCTACAGGAATCCTTAGATAAAGCTTTTAAGATGAAAGATAAGTTATTCCAGAGCCTCAAAACAGAATATACTGATGAAAAAGTAGAAGCAGATTATTCTGAAGAGTTTAAACGTAATTTAGTCAAATACACTAAAATTAAAGAGTTCCAAGCCAATAAAGCATATGAAATTGAAGATTTACCTGGCATTATCGAAGAAGCTGTCTCAATAATGAAATGTAAAGAGAGATTTTATGAACCTCAATATCTAATAAAAGCATTAAACGATTTGGATAAAGCACTTGAGATAATTTCACTGCCATATCATCCATCTCAAGTAGAGTTTCATAATTATTCTGATCCAATGTTTAAGTTAACCTATGAAAGTATTAAACAGTATTGCACTGATAAAAGCTTAAATATGTTTTATGAATATTTTGAAGAAGTATTACCATCATTATTAGAAGAAAATGCTGATTTAATAGCTATTTCTATCAATT
>DNSU01000178.1:1086-1258 GCA_003499585.1 Cyanobacteria bacterium UBA9579
TTTAATAGCTATTTCTATCAATTCTTCCACCCAGATAGTTCCAGGGTTAACACTTGCTATGCTGTTGAAAAAGCATTCCAATGCCCATATAAGCATTGGTGGAAATTTCTTTAGCAGGTTGGTTGACTCATTAGTAGAAAGACCTGAGTTCTTCAAATTATTCTGCAATTCT
>DNSU01000178.1:1333-4506 GCA_003499585.1 Cyanobacteria bacterium UBA9579
TTCTCTCGTCGTGGAGGAAGGTGAAAAGCCTATAGTAGAACTTGCAAAGTATGTAGAAGGCAAAATCCCCATAGAACAGGTTCCAAATCTCCTTTATCTTAAAGACGATAAAGTAAAAATAAACGAAAAAACAGCACCATTAAAGCTAAATGAGATGCATTGTCAGGATTTAGACGGTTTCCCACTTGATTTATATTTAACACCGGATATAGTTCTATCAATACAATCAAGTCGCGGATGCTACTGGCAGAAATGCTCATTCTGCGATCACTATTTCGGACAAAATGTTAATACAAAAGATATAAATATATTGATAAATGAAATGAAAACCGTACAGGAAAAATACGGAATTTCTCATTTTGAATTTATTGATGAATCTATCAGTCCTGCTTATTTAAAAATGATGTCCTCAAAAATAATTCAGGAAGGACTAGAGGTTAACTGGTTTAACAATGCCAGATTAGAAACGGAATTTTCAAAAGATTTATTACAACTGGCGAGTCAAGCTGGCTTAAAAATGGCATTATGGGGACTTGAAACTGGTTCAGAGCGAATTATGAAGTTAATAAATAAAGGCATTGATTTTCATAAAAGATTAGATATTCTTAAAGACTCATATGATGCAGGTATATGGAATTTTGCGTTTATTTTCTTCGGGTTCCCTACAGAGACTCATGAAGAAGCTTTAATGACAATAGATATGCTTTGCAATAATACAGATATTGTCAACTGCTACGGCAAAAGCATATTTACACTGGGCAAACATACCAGATTGCAGGATGAACCTGAAAAATATGGAATAACTGAAATCATGGCAAGTCAGGATGAATTTTCGCCAAGTTATACATTTAAGACCTCAACAGGTTTAGATGAACGAGGAATCAGTCAAGTTGCAAATCTTTGTACAGAAAGATGCAATGTAGCTTATGGTAGTCCACTATGGATGTATATAAGATATAGAGAAATATTTTTCCTATATGTCTGCAAATATGGCGCAAAAGAGGTCAATGAATGCAGAGTGGGTTAAAGATAATAAATAAAAAAGGAACTTTGGCTCCTTTTTTATTTATTAGTGAGATATGGATTCCAGATCAGCAGGGCAGAAACTGGTTACAGCTCCAAGGCTTGCTGAACTTACTGTTCTTGCATACCTTGCAAGATATCCTTTATTGATTTTTGGAGGCAATGCTTTCCATGATTGTTTCCTTGCTCTTAATTGCTCTTCTGTCAATAAGACTTCAAGCGTTCTGTTCTCTATGTCAATGCATATAGCATCACCATCTTGCAATAAGCCTATGGTACCGCCAGCCAGGGCTTCAGGCGCTATATGTCCGATGCAAAGACCTCTTGTGCCACCAGAGAATCTGCCATCTGTGATTAAGGCTACTTGATTACCCAGACCTCGTCCAACTATAGCTGAAGTTGGAGATAACATTTCTCTCATGCCGGGGCCGCCTTTAGGGCCTTCATACCTTATAACTATTACATCACCTGCAACAATTTTATCTGAATTAATTGCTATCATTGCGTCTTCTTCACTGTTAAAGATCTTTGCTATTCCTTCAAATTTAAGACATTCTGGAGCTACGCCAGAGATTTTTACGACAGAACCTTCAGGAGCAAGATTTCCATACAGGACAGCTAATCCAGGATTACTTGTTATCGGCTCATTGATATTATGAATAACATTTGAATCAACCCAGGCTTTTTCTGCGATATCCTGTAAAGCTAAACCGGATACTCCTTTTGTGTTAACAAGCCTTGAATCTCCCTTTAGCAGATTTTTTAACGTTCCCGGGATTCCTCCGGCTTTCTCAAAATCAGTCATAGTAACCGTGCTTGAGGGGTCCAGTTTAATTATTTGTGGAATCTGATGACTTAACTGCGCAAAATCATTTAATGTAACATCAACTTCTGCTTCACTTGCGATTGCAAGTAAGTGTAGTACAGAATTTGTAGATCCGCCTAATGCTAAATCAGCTATAATTGCATTTCTTATTGATTCTTTTGTAATAATCGTTCTTGGAGTTACATCATTTCTAACTAAATCTATAATTTTTATACCACTTTCGAAAGCCAGTCTTCTTTTCTTTGCAGAAACTGCTGATGCAGCAGCACATCCAGGCAAACTCATACCCATAACTTCTGTAAGGCATGCCATGGTATTAGCTGTATACAGCCCCTGACAGGAACCTATACCAGGACAGGAATTCATTTCCATTTTAGATAATTCTTCTTCGGTAATTTGTCCGGTTCTATACTGACCTATTGCCTCAAATGTACCTTTGATAAAGGTTAGATCTTTTCCTTCACAATAACCGTCACTCATTGGTCCTGCTGTTACAACTATTGTCGGTATATTCAGTCTGACAGCCGCCATTAACATGCCAGGAGTTATTTTGTCACAATTTGTAAGAAGGACTAAACCGTCAAGAGCATGAGCAGAAGCAACAGATTCAACACTATCCGCAATAAGATCACGAGATGGCAGTGAGAATCTCATACCTTCATGCCCCATTGCTATTCCATCACATATAGCTGGTATGCCAAATATAAATGAATGACCTCCGCCAGAGTGTATGCCTTTTTCAATAGCTCTTTCAAGTTCTCTCATGCCTGAATGTCCAGGCACTAGATCAGAAAAACTACTGGCAATTCCAATGAATGGTTTATCAAGCTGGTCTTTAGATACTCCTACAGAATGCAGCAAGGCTCTATGTGGTGCCCTATCTATTCCTTTTTTGATTCTATCACTTCTCACTACTTCTCTCCTGTTTATACTGAATTCCTATTTTCTTACTCAATTATAAACCACAAGCTTGATATTGTACTGTTAAATTACATTACCATAAGGAATAATAAAAACTCCCTCAATCATCAAATAGGGAGCTTCCTTATTAATAAGATCATAAATAGTAGAGTTATTAGTATATTTCACCATAATAGCCGTTAGTAGAACTTAAACCACTTTCAATAGCTGTAAATAATGGTAGAAATATAAAGACCAGAAGGATAAATGCAAGTAATAAGAATGAAAGTTTTTGCATGTTATTTTCTCATTATTATTGTAATTCTCATTATTCCTATTAATCAGTATAACTCTGGTTTTGTAAAAACACAACAAAGTTTATGAAAACACAAAATACAGTTAAGAAATATAAACCTACATGAAA
>DNSU01000157.1:0-349 GCA_003499585.1 Cyanobacteria bacterium UBA9579
CTGGCGCTAATGCCAAAACCTGAACTGGAGAAACTCCAGATATTTATAGTTTCCAATAATACTAAAGAAGCACTAAAATTAACTGAAGAACTCAGAAAAAAAGGGCTTGTTGCTGATTTTGATTTAGCTAACAGAAAATTCGGTAAACAACTGGAAAAAGCCTCAAAGTCAGGGGTACAATTTGCCCTTATATTAGGTGAAGATGAAATAAGCACAGGAACTATAACAGTAAAAAACCTTGAAACAGGCGAGCAGGAAAGACTCGAAAAATCCCTTGCCCTGCAAAAACTTGACATGTTTTATAACTTATAAAAGTAACTACGTCACTAGTACTCTGTTTCAGTAATTA
>DNSU01000157.1:504-5241 GCA_003499585.1 Cyanobacteria bacterium UBA9579
CTATAATCATAATATTATTACAAGAATTAATGAGTTTAAGTTTGTGCCTTTGGCACCAGTGACGGAGAAAATTTACCCTCCTAAGCTTATGAAACAATCCACTAGTCTATTTCTTTAAAGATATTTTTAATTGCATTAACTTTTTTATTAGCCTGCTCTTTAGGAGCTTTCTTTTTCTTGACGCTTACTACATTAAGCATAGCAAGAGAATTCAAAGAAGCTCTTAGCTGTGCACTTCTATCTACAAACTCTGATTGCTTTAGTTTATCGTTTTCCTCTTCAGGTTCTTTTTCTTCAGGCCGCATATATTCTTCTCTTGAATTTTTTTGCTGCGGAGTCCCGCCAACATTGCTGTCAGCGCCGGTAAAATTTATATATGGCCTAATAAATGCTCCATTTTCGGGCATTTGAACAGTCTCCTAATATCCTCTACTTAATTTTCAGAAATCACCTAAAATATTATACATGTTGTTGAATATTTTTATAACCCCTGACAATTATGTTTATTCCTCATGCATAAAAAACGAGATTTTTAAAAGTTGATAGTGAAAATAGTTTCTGCCAAAAAATCTTAAAAGTCTGTAATATATACTAATAGAAATAATAAAGAATTGTTTATTAAGCTTTAGAGCAGAATCTGAATTTCTAAATATAAATATCTCTTTTCCCTTGCTCAACTTCGCTTAATTGAGTTTTAATTTTTTCCTTTACTTTCTCGTCAGGAATTTCTGCAATATGCTGCTCGATAAGTTGTATGCCGGCTTCTTGTGTTTTTTCGCTGGCATAATCAATTAAATATTCCTTAAATGTCAAAAGGGCATTAGGCTGGCAGAATCTCTGGATCAAGCCGGGTTTAGCATAATCCATAAAATCTTTTCCTACTCTTCCAAGTCTGTAGCAGCTGGTACAGAAGCTTGGAATAAAGCCATGAGTTGATAACTCGTATATTACCTCATCAAGGCTTCTTGTATCGCCTACAGAAAATTGTTCTGTAGAGTTATTTTCTGCTTTGTAGCCCCCTGGGCTGGTTTTTGATCCTGCACTAATTTGAGAAACCCCAAGGTCAAGGAGTTCTTTTCTGAATTCAGCTCTCTCACGTGTGGATAATATAATTCCTGTATATGGCACAGCTAATCTTAAAACAGCAATAATCTTTTTAAAATCTGTGTCATTTATGGCATGTGGTGGGGATTCTGAAATATCAGACCCCTGCGCTGGTTCTATTCTTGGGATGGATAATGTATGGGGGCCTACACCATATTTTTTATCCAGATGTTCGGCATGCATAAGCATAGCAAGAACTTCAAATCGGTAATCAGTCAACCCAAAAAGAGCACCCATGCCAACATCGTGCAATCCTGCTTCAAGAGCTCTGTCCATTGTTTCGATACGCCAGTCATAATTTGCTTTTAATCCTGATGGGTGCATGGTTTTATATGTTTCTTTATGGTAAGTTTCCTGAAATGACTGATAAGTTCCTATTCCAAAGCTGCCCAAACGTTTAAATTCTTCAACACTTAGAGGCGCAATATTAATATTAATGCGTCTTACTTCGCCATTCAGTATTTTTTGTTCATAAATTTTATTAATTATTTTTTCGACATAATCAAGATTGCATTTGTGAGTATCTTCCCCTGCTACCAGTAAAAGTCTTTTATGTCCTGTATTTACAATTTCGCGAACTTCATCCAGAACCTCATCAACAGAAAGCATTTTTCTTTGAATATTTTTATTGTCTATTCTGAACCCGCAATAAAGACAATTGTTAGAGCAGTAATTACTTAGATAAAGAGGTGCAAACAGAACTATTCTTTTACCATATATATTTTCTTTAACCGTTTTGGCTGCTTTAAAAATTTTTTCCAACAAATCGCTGTCGGCTACGTTGAGTAAGACAGCAGCTTCTTCCAGATTTAAACCTTTTAAAGATAAAGATTTCTCCAGAATTTCATTAACCCTGTTTTTATCCGGCTTTGTATCAATTAATGCATTAATTTTGTTTTCATCTATAAAAATTCTGTTCTGGGTTTCCATTTAATCACCTCATTATATGGATCTTAACAATTTTGTAGCTAAAAATTTGGAATTCTTTTTGTATAGAATTTATTGACTAAAATTAATTAGGAAAATTCTCACAATTTAACTCAATACTATTTTACCTGAAAAATACTTGAGAAACCTTAAAAATATTAATTTTGGGCAGGAATTATATTATTTAAGGGATGAACGGGAATTAGGTAAAAATTCACGTTTAGTTTGAATTAGATACTATAATGTTGTTAAAGTGAAAAACATGATACATAAAAGTTATACTTAAAATTTTAGAGTTGTATTAGGTCTGTTTTTGTTTTATCTACTATAATATATTGAATTTATATGTGTGATAAACTAAAATAAAAAGTTAATTTTTTAAGAATAGCTAGTAGTGGAGAAAATTATGACAAAGTGTGGTTCCAGCTGTAATTGTTCATGCACAGCCAATAGAGAAATACCTGAAGATCTTGCGAAAATTTTCGCAAATTACTCAACAAAAGGCAGAGACAGTTTAATTCCTTTGTTACAAGATGTTCAAGAAAAGTATGGATATTTAAGCAGCGATAATTTGCTTAATGTAGCTGAATATTTAAGCCTTCCGGCAAGTAAAGTTTATGGTGTTGCTACATTTTATAACCAGTTTAGATTAGTGCCTCTTGGTAAACACATAATTCGGGTGTGTAGAGGGACGGCATGCCACGTTAAAGGTTCAAGCCAGATTCTTGATAAATTTCAGGCAGAATTAAATATTCAGGCTGGAGAAACTACAAAAGACGGTTTATTTACATTAGAAACAGTTGCATGTATCGGAGCGTGCTCAATAGCTCCTGTAATAGCAATTGATGATGAATTTTACGGAAGATTATCTCCAAAAGAGATTCTTCCTTTACTTAAAAAATATAGTGATAAAGCCAGCTAAATACCGCCTTTACAAGTAACCGGGTATTATTGGAAGGATCGTTAACTTATAAAAGTGACTGTGCCCCACCCTAACAAGTAACAGGGTATTATTGAGATAATTGAGGACTTATAAAAGTGACTATGTCACTCGTGAATATTGAGAAGGGTTAAAATATGACAGACAAAATAAAAATTTTAGTAGGAATGGGTACTTGCGGACTTGCTGCAGGCGCTCAGGCAGTTTATGAGGCAATAAATAATACTTTAAAAACATTGAATATTAATGCTGATGTAGTATCTACCGGATGTGTAGGATATTGTCAGAAGGAAGTTATTGTTGATATTCAAAAGCCTGACTTCCCGAAATTATCATACGGTGATGTTACTGCTGATAATGTAGGAGAATTATTAAAATCAGTTCTCGTTGACGGTAAAAATAATAGTGCTCTGGTTATTGGTAAATATAGAACAGAGAATGAAGTTAATAAAGAAGACTTAGCTCAGATTCCTTATATCGATGAATTACCTTTCTTTAAAAAGCAAACAAGGCTTGTCTTAAAAAATTGTGGACACATTAATCCAAAATCTATAGATGAATACATAAGTGTTCAAGGATTTGAAGGACTGAAAAAAGCTTTTTCAATGCAGCCTATAGATGTTATTGGCGAAGTTAAAACATCAGGCTTAAGAGGAAGAGGCGGCGGCGGATTCCCTACAGGAATGAAATGGGAATTTGCATATAAAGCTGAGGGTGACAAGAATGAGCTTTCTAAAGAGAAGCAAAGCTCCTCTTTAGACACTCCCGCTTCGCCTAAAAAATATATGGTCTGTAATGCTGATGAAGGTGACCCGGGGGCGTTCATGGACAGAAGCGTTCTTGAGGGTGATCCATTTGCGCTTATAGAAGGTATGACAATTGCTGCTTATGCATTTGGTGCCAATTATGGTTATATCTATGCTAGAGCTGAATATCCTCTGGCTATTGAACACTTAGAATATGCTATTAAAGTTGCTAAAGATAGAAATCTTTTAGGTGATAATATTTTAGGCAGCGGCTTTAATTTTGATCTTAAAATCAAAAAAGGTGCCGGTGCATTTGTTTGTGGCGAAGAGACAGCTCTTATTGCTTCTATTGAGGGCAAAAGAGGCATGCCAAGACCAAGACCTCCATTCCCTGCAGTAAAAGGTTTATTCGGTTGTCCTACAGTAATCAATAACGTAGAAACACTTGCCAATGTTCCCGGTATTTTAAGAAATGGCGGAGAGTGGTTTGCTAGTGTAGGTACTGATAAATCAAAAGGAACCAAGGTATTTGCTTTAACGGGCAGAATCAATAACACCGGATTAGTTGAAGTGCCAATGGGCATTACATTAAGAGAAATTATTTATGAAATCGGCGGTGGAATAACTAACGATAAAAAATATAAATCTGTTCAAATCGGTGGCCCATCAGGCGGCTGTATTCCAGAAGAGCATTTAGACATTAAGATTGATTATGAATCATTGAAAGAAGTTGGCGCAATGATGGGATCAGGCGGACTTGTTGTTATGGATGAGTCTACCTGTATGGTTGATGTTGCCAAATTCTTCCTGGAATTCATTACAAAAGAGTCCTGCGGTAAATGTATTCCTTGCCGTGAAGGAACTATGAGAATGTACGAAATTATCAAAGGCATCACAACTTCAAGAGAAAGCTTAAGTGATGAAGAAAACCTACAGAGATTTAAAGGTATTCTCTATCTTAACCGTCTTGCTGAAGTGGTCAGAGATACTTCCTTATGCGGACTTGGTCAAACAGCGCCA
>DNSU01000200.1 GCA_003499585.1 Cyanobacteria bacterium UBA9579
TAGTCCGTTAGCAAGTCTGGCATGGCGAAGATAAATATTATCCAGACCTTCTTCTTTCATCATTTGCATGGTTTCTTTAAGAGCCATAACTAGCGATACTGCTGGAGTATATGGAGTAGTGCTGTCCTGTGCATTCTTTTTATAAGCACCAAAATTAAAGTAGAAACTAGGATGCTGGCATTGCTCGTATACTTTCCATGCCTTTTGACTACAAGTCAGAAAAGCGAGTCCCGGTGGAATCATAAAGCCTTTTTGGCTTCCGGAAACCACTACATCAATGCCCCATTCATCTGTTTTTAGCTCAATCGCACCTATGCTTGTTACCCCATCAACTACTGAAAGTGCGCCATGGGTTTGAATAATATCATTCAGTGTTTTTAAATCATTGGTTACACCTGTTGATGTTTCGTTGTGAGTCAAGGTAACAATTTTTATTTCTTTATTAACATCTTCATCGAGCCTCTTTTTGAGAACTACAGGATCAATTGCTTTTCCCCATTCGGCTTCTATTTTCTCTACAACAGCTCCTTTTGAAGCGGCAATTTTTGCCCATCTTTCTCCAAAGTTACCTATAACCAAAGAAAGAACCTTGTCTCCCGGATTTACGAGGTTGTAAATAGCAGCTTCCATTGCTCCTGTGCCGCTTGATGTGTAAATAAATACATCTTCTTTTGTTTGAAATAACCATTTTAAATCTTCAAATACTTCCTTAAGGACAGCTGAAAATTCAGTGCTTCTATGACCTAATGGATGTTTTGCAAGTGCTAAAAGTGCACTTTCAGGGGTGGGTGTAGGCCCAGGGATCATTAAAAATGTCTTATCCTTCATCGTGTACCTCTCTTATCTTGTCCGCATAATACTCGAATTCATAATTCGCTATTCTTACGGTATCTCCGTCCTGTATTCCGGCTTCTTCAAGCGCTTTAAATATTCCCATTGATGTCATTATATTCTGTAATCTCCAGATAGATTCAATATTTTTTGTATCTGTCACGGATAAAAGTCTTTCTATCCTGCCACCGGCTACTGTGAAAGTTTTCTTTTCTTTATACACCATAAATCCGCTGTCATCATGATCATATGCAATATGGTCTTCTTCTATTTCTATTTCAAGTGTTGGAGGAGGTATTTCATTAACTTTTTCTGTTAAGTAATTAACAAGATCCTGTACTCCCTGCTTTGTTGCAGCAGATATTACAAATACATCTTTTTTTTCTTTCTTGAAATATTCCTCAATCTGGCTGACTTTATCAGGATCTGCAGCGTCAATTTTATTTAATGCTATAACCTGAGGAGTTTCTATTAATTTTCCGCCATAGCTTTTAAGTTCCTGATTAATGGTGTCGTAGTTTTTGACGGGATCTTCTTCAGTTATATCCAGTACATGGACTAATAATCTGGTTCTTTCCACGTGTCTTAAAAATTCTTGCCCTAATCCTGCGCCAAGGCTTGCTCCCTCGATTAAGCCCGGTATGTCAGCGACAACAAAACCATCCCCACTTGGTTTTTTGACTACACCAAGATTTGGAGTCAGTGTTGTAAAAGGGTAATCTGCAATTTTGGGTTTTGCTGCACTAATAACGCTTATTAAAGTGGATTTTCCCGCATTAGGAAGTCCTAAGAGCCCCACATCAGCAATTAGTTTAAGCTCCAGTTCAAGATCTCTTTCAATTCCTGGTTCACCGGGTTCGCAAAATTGAGGGGCTCTTCTTATTGAGGTTGTAAATCTTGAATTTCCTCTGCCTCCTCTACCTCCTGAGGCTACAAGAATTTTATCGCCATGGAGTATCAGATCGCCGATTATTTTATTGCTGTGAACATCCCTTATTATTGTGCCTGTCGGAACCTTTATATAAACATCATTCCCATTTTTCCCGTGTTGATTTTTGCCTCTGCCGGGTTCACCATTGTCTGCTATAAATCTGGATTTATATTTAAAATCCAGTAATGTCGACATATTTTCATCAGCTTCTATATAGATGCTTCCGCCGAGTCCTCCATCACCGCCAGCAGGTCCGCCTTTTGGGACATATTTTTCTTTTCTCCAGGCGACGACGCCGTTCCCCCCAGATCCTGACATTACTTTTATTTTCGATTTATCTATAAACATGGTGATTTCATCATTCTATTTTTATTTCAAGTCTACGGATTATTTCTTGGTTTAATAATGATGATATTATAAAAATAAGAACATATAAATAAAAATAATGCTCTGTGATAGAGTCACTCTTTAAAGTCATCAATCATTCCAATAGTGCATCATTTTATTATGGGTAAATTATAATCGTTAACTTAAAATAGGTGATGTTATCACCTAAATAAGATGGAGAAGAATCTATGAGGTTAATAATTTTTCTATCCGCTATTATTCTTTCAGCATTTCTGGTGATAAGCTCATTTGGGATAAATGCCGCACAGGAAATTACCATTAAGCCTTTTGAAGGCAAAAAAATAACTGTTAAGCCTTCAAATAATCTTAAACAAGGACAAACAGCAATAATAGAAGTAAAAACCGATCAAAAATTGTTAAATCCTTATTTAATTAATAATAGTAAGAAAATTAAGCTCTATAGAAGTGCAGAAAATATTTATAGAGGTTTAGTCGGATTCGAGGCCACAACAAAGACAGGAAAGTACAATATTAAACTCGCTGATGAAACAGGCTATTTAAATGATGAAACTTATATAAGTCTTGTTGCTTCTAAATTTCCTATCCAAAACATTCGGGTTTCAGGCAAAGGTGGGGGGTTAGGTGCTACTAAAGATGAATTATATAAAGTGCAGAATTTTAAAGATAGAATAACCGATAATCCTTTTTGGTCTCAGCCTCCGTTTAACAGCCCGACAGATGGCTGTATAATTTCAATTTATGGATTAAATAGATATTACAACGGAAAACCTTCTGGAAACTATCATAAAGGGATAGATATTAAAGCTCCTCAGGGTAGGGCTATCAGATCTATTACAGGTGGTAAGGTAGTTATTGCCGAACAATTCAGGCTTCATGGTGGAACTGTTGCTGTAGATCATGGTCAGGGACTGAGCTCCATATATTTGCATATGTCAAAAATCGATGTGAAACCTGGTCAGATCGTGAAGCCGAATCAGGTAATAGGAAAAGTCGGCTCAACAGGTTTTGCCACAGGGCCACATCTTCATTGGGGGCTTTATATCAATGGAGTTCCTGTTGATCCTATGAATTACTGGATCAAGCCTGTTCCAAAATGTAGTTAAGGATATCTTGTGAAGACAGCTTCTTGGTTTTTTATCTCTTCACGTAGCTTAATCTGTGTATTAAGACATTTATCAATGTCTTTCATGGAACATAA
>DNSU01000047.1 GCA_003499585.1 Cyanobacteria bacterium UBA9579
GGACTGGGAGCCATTCTGGTTCTAACTTGCGGCATGACTGAATTCTATCATAATGTTAATATTTATATGTATGAGTTTAACAACCACTTCAGCAAACTTTAGATCTGGTGTAAAAATGCTTGTCATATTTGTAGTTGTTTACTACTTTATTACTTTGCTGTTTTTTCCTCAGTTAAAGAATTTTTGGAGATTCTTAAATCCTACTAAAGACACTACAAACCCTGTTTACGGTTTACTCGATCCCTTGGAATTCAGCCAGAAAGCATTGCAGACTTCTAACCCTACCTTTGTGCTAAATACAAGAGACGGTAGGCTTCCCTCCGATTTACCAGACAAAATGACAGTCTATAAATTCAAACCGGCAAAATTTTCATATCAGGCCGGAAAAGACGCGAAAGATGATGCATCAACTTTGGGTTTTAAGGATAGTGATTTAACTTCCGATCTCAAAGGTAATACTTATTCTTGGAGAAATATTATTTCAGGGTCGGCACTATCTATAAACATTGACACTCGCGAACTGAAAATGTCCACACAGCTAATCGGAAAACAAGATAAAATGGCATCCGGCCGTTTAAATCAGGATGAGGCCATTAGAAGAGCAAGAAGTGTTTTAACAATCATCAAAAGACTCGATGATCCCTTATATTCTAATTCCAATCCAAAAGTTGTACTGGGAAAATTCTCCGGTAATGCAATTATTCCTACGGAAGTATTAAAAGAAGCTCAACTCGCTTCTGTAGATTTCTTCAGGCAGATTAAGGGAGTACCTATTCTTGGCTCCGATCCAAAAAGAGGACTCATACGGGTGTATATTAGCTCCTCTACAGAAACATTTATAAATAATCCTTTAGTAGAATATAACTTTTGGGATATAGACACACTATCCAACGCAACTTACCCTGTTTCACCAATAGAAGACGTGTGGGCTGCAGTCAGTAAAGGAACAGGAGTAATTGCCAACGTAACCTCCAGAGAGTCAAATGTATTCCAGGAATACAAACCTGTTAAAGTAGATAGAATATTAATCAATGATATCTATCTGGCTTATTACGAAACCCCCAAGTTTCAGAAGTTTTTACAACCTATTTATGTTTTTGAAGGAAACTACTCGGCAGCCGGAAGTACCGGAGGCGAAATAACAATTTACTATCCGGCAGTTATAGGCAGCCTGATCAAGCAGAACGCGCCTAATCTAACAGAAACCAATAAATAACTATTTCTATATTTTCAAGAGTCTTTTTCCCATTTATAAGATTTAAGTGTCCAGAATAGCAGGTTTTGGGTATCTAAAAATCTATCCTGACTTCCCATCACTATTATCACAATATCTTTATCTAATTTGTCGTTGTTGTATTCGTAAACTAATACTTCTCCCGCCGCTTCCGTCTTCCCGGTTTTAATTCCTATACTTCCTTTTATATCCCACAATAATTTATTTGTACTTACTACAGATATATTTGTATTTGTACCATCCAAATTCAATATGGGAATATCTATATTCTTTAGTTTAACAATGTTCTTAATTACTTCATTTTCTGTTGCGTAATGCGCAAGCTTATATAAATCATCTGCCGTAGAAAAATGAGCACCGTCCAATCCTACAGGATTAGTAAATTGAGTGTTTTCCATGCCAAGCTCCTTAGCCTTCTTGTTCATTAAATCAACAAATTCATTTGTTGATACTTTCCCAACAGAAAGTGCACACGCCGAATCCCCGCCTGACCCCACAAGCAAACCAATCAATAAATCTCTCACTCTAACATTCGAGTCCACAGTAAATCCTATTTTCTGGCTTTCACTCAAGGTACACAAATAAGGTACACTTAAATAATCAGTCAAGTTATATAAATCGAGAGAAACCAGAGCTGTCATCAGCTTAGTAGTAGATGCAGGAGCCAGGTGCAGGTTTTTGTTTAGCTCAAATAAAGTTTTTCCACTGGCTTTATCAATGACAACCGCCGATTTCGCGCTGATGGCCGGCATTTCTAATGCAGAAGCCAGATACGGGTAATTTATTTTTGCTGACTGAGCACCTAAAACTTGAGCTGACAATAATTTATTTCTGTGTGCGAAATTCTCATAAAAGTAATCAGATAAATAAGAGTATTTTTTTGAAACGGCCATCAGTTTTTGGTTGGTAGGAGTACCGGGAATGTAAAATGTTATTAAAAACAGCAATATCGATATCAATGTTGCTTTTGCGTAAACTTTTGAGGAGAAACCTAAAACACAATCTATTGTCCAAATAAAATTAATTGCAAAATTTATAATAAAAAGTTTGATTTTTTGATTTACTGCAATTTCCATATAACTTAAAGATTCTAAAGCAATTGATTCATTTGGAAAAGTCCCCTATTACAGGATTTTCTAATTTTAGCAGGTCGGGGGCTTTCATTTTTATGGAAACCGTATGCATTGCAGCATTGAAAGCAACCTGATCTTTTTTCTCAAAATCGCGGGAATAATAAGACGGCAGATTTAAGGCCTTGCCTATCGGGGGGATAGATCCGACTTCCAAGCCGGTTAATTTATATACTTCTTCTCTGGACGCCATCCTAAGATCTTTAACACTAAAAAGTTTTTTAAATAAATTAAAATCCAATTTTTTATCTCCCGGAACGACAACTAATATAGGAGTATTATCGGCAAAAAGTATTAATGCTTTCGCACCCATGGAAAGTCCTGTATCTCTTATTTTGGCCGCGTCCTCGCTTGTATATACGGGTTCGTGTTCGACCTTTTCATACACAATGTTTTCTTCATCTAAAAGTTTTAATATTTTATCCAGCACCGTCATTTTTTAACTGAAATATGCAACTCCTTTAACAAATCGGGATCTACATCACCCGGCGCATCCATTACAGCTGTCCTGCCTGTGGAGGTCATAGGAAATGCTATAACTTCTTTTAATGATTTTTCTCCGGCTAAAACCATGATATGTCTGTCCAAACCCAAAGCAATACCTCCGTGGGGAGGAGTTCCCAATTTAAATGCTTCCAGCATATGCCCCACACTTCGCTCTATTTCTTCATCCGTGTATCCCATTATTCTTAATGTGGCTCTTACCACATCCGGAGTGTGAGCTCGAATGCTGCCGCC
>DNSU01000087.1 GCA_003499585.1 Cyanobacteria bacterium UBA9579
AATATCAACCAATGCCATATCAAATTCCAAGTATGTATCCACCTCAACCTGCACCATATCAAATTCCAAACGTTTTTCAGAATCCTTTTAATAATCCTTCCAGCAACGTATTTAATCAGTCAGATGGTGTAATGGGACAGGTCGATCAATTTATAACCGATGTAAATACCGGAACTTTCCAAAATATGGTAAATATTGATCCAAATGCAGGAAAAAATCCGCAAAATTTAAAAGATCCTGCTGCAGCTAAATATTACAATAATCAGCCAATTTCACCTGAAGCTAATATCTTTAACCAAGCTGATAAATTAGATGATACGGTACTAGAATTTGTTAAACAGCACGGCGGCACACCACTTATTTAGATTTCACAAGTAAAAACCAATGTATTAAAAATAAAGATAAAGGAGAATTTTAAAATTCTCCTTTATCTTTATTTAGCTAGATCTTGAAATGTCTTATTGCTGCCCATACGGCAATTCCTATTCCTAAAACACGTTTTATGCAACCTACATTGTATAAAGTCATGCTTATTATTCCTGGAATTACTGATAAATCAGTGATTAAACCTTTACTAAAAAGGATAACAGGATTATAAGCCATTCCTATTAAAACTATAACACCTGCTAAAATTTGAATTTTAAGCCCAATTTTATTGCCTATCACTTTAGATATGGCTCTTGAAACACAGAAACCAACTATATAAGATACAAGCAGGCCGATTAAAAGCCCATAGCCGTTTAAAAGATTCCAAATATATCCTGCTCCAATGGCAACTATTAATCCTGCAACAGAACCCCAAATATATTGTTTCAAGCTAATTTGCTCAATATGAGTAATATTTCTCTGTCCGCAGTCACGACATTTATAGCCAATATGAGCACTAACCATGCACTTAGGGCAAATAGGCCTGCCGCAAGATGCACAGCTAAGACCTGTTGGCGTATTATGAATATAGCATTTTCTCTCTTCTGTCATAATTTATCGTATAATAGCTCCTAATAACAGTACTATTATACTATTAAAATCACCTCTTGTTAAATTAGCTTTAATCAAGCTATATTTTTCATTTTGCCCATAACATCAAGCTGTTTATATGTTTTAGTGCAGTACTCAATAAAATCATGAAGTTCAGGATCTTTGCGTTTTAAATTAGCTTTAGTACTAAAACAATAATAGTAGTCACCATTGATACTCATTGTTGATTGAGGAGCATAAGTAGTTACATAAGCCTGATAACCCTGTGCAAAATATTCTGCATAGTTCTGTGCAGCATAATTATCAAGTAATCTATTCTCTTTTTTTGCATTATTATATAAGTCTTTTAGCTTACTTACATCCTTTGCGCTCATCACATTACCAAGAAAAGCATGATTAAATTCGTGAGCTGCACCATTGACAGGTTCATCAAAAACCCATTTGCTCAAAGTTATGCTTTTACCGGCACTTACCCCGTCAACCGAATCCCAGAATCTTCCATCTGGAGTGCGTACTCCCGCTAATCTGTTATCAGATGCAGTTACTGTATCATTATCTATAATTTTAAATTTAGCACCCTTATTAACCAGTTTTTTCAGAGCAGAAATAAATGGCAATAATGCCTGATCGACTTTACTCTTTTGCTTTATGTTCAAGTTATCTACGCCCTGAATATATTTGCCTCTATCTTTTTTATATTCTTCACGTTCCTGAGGGGAAGGAATCGCTCGAGTAATGAAATTATCTCTTATATACCCTTTGCCCTGAACTTTTTCATATAAAATGACAGCACTGTCTTTTAATGGAGAATCTGATTCACTAATTTTCTTCATTATTTCTCTTACTTCTTTGGGATGCTTTTTTACATACAAAGCTAATGAAGAAAGTGCAACTTCTTTTAATTCTAAATCTTTTTTGAGATCTTCCTGATTTAATCCCTGAGGCTCTCCATTAATTATATCGATTAGCGATTTGAAGTTTTCCTCAGTGTGTATCCTTCCTGCACCCCAGACTGCTGTCACCTTTAATGAGTGCGCAGTGTTTTTATCTTTTAAAACTTCAGGAATAATATCTTTTAGACTTGGGCTTTTGACCCCTATCAAATTAGTTAAGGCTAATTTTCTTTTATTAAGCTCTGTTTCAGACTTCCACTGTCCTAAAGACTTATTTTGAAGCTGATTTTGAATATATTTGTTCTCTTTATCCCCTTTAAGAATTCTAAAAGCATGCTCTCTATGAGTTTCAGAATCGCTATTATTAACTACATCTAGTAACAAATCACCAACTTGCTTCTTAAGTTCAGGGTTAAGCTTTTTATATATTGGTGCTAATGCATCAATAGTATACAGTTTCAATTCCTGACCCAACGGAGAAGCTTTCGGATCAGTCTTTATGAGCTTTTCAATAACAGGCACAATTTCTTCTGCACCTTTTTGGGGGAGTTTTAAATCAGTTAGGACCATAAAGTGAGGACAAAGACCATTTAAGGCATTTATTTGAAGCTGGGTTTTCGGATCTGCTGAACCGTACATATCAAGATTAGCACCCATTCGCATAGCACGATCAAGATATTTATCAGGTTCCGTTAACTCTTGATAAAGAATCTTGAATTCCTGTTCAAAAAGCTTTTCCTTGTTTTCAATGCTTTTTTCAAGTCTATACTGCGTAGCAAGTTGTCTTAACTGATCCAAATCAGAGTTATTTGAATGAGTAAAATTATACGAATCTTGATCATTACCGCTATTTATCTTCACATTTCCAGTAAAAAACACATATGGTTTAAGTGGCACTTTAGTATTGCTGATTATTGGCATCAGTAATTGATTATTAACTTTCATTGCTACCCTTTCACTACACACACTATTCTTATTTGAAATTAACTCTTTAAAACTTGTAAAAAAGCAAAAGTGCTCTTTTTTTAGAGCACCTTTACGATTTATTTACATACTCAAATTTTTCTTATAAGCTTACTTAGCCAAATAGAGGCTTGCTATGTTTATATAGCTGCTATACCCTATTTAAGACAGACTTATATAAAGTAAAAACTATGCAGACAGTAATAATAATGTGTGGTTTTCCCGGTTGTGGGAAAACTACCTATGTAAAAACATATCTGAAAGACTATGTCAGGTTCTCTCTTGATGATCTGGCCGGCATGCTGACGCAGACATTTGATTTAAGATATTCCAGAATCTATGACAAGCTTGAAAATCTTATTATAAGAGAGTTAATTTCAAGAAAATATAATACAGTAATAGATAAAACCTTTCTGACAAAAAAGTCCAGGAAGAGTATCTTAAATAGAGTCAATTCTTATGCACAAAATGCTGGATTGCCAGATCCGTTTATGAAATTAATTGTAATAGAAACTCCTACGGATATTTGCATAGAGCGAAATAAAGCATTAAAAAAAGTCCCTCCCGGAATTCATGCCATGATGATCAGGAGTTTTGAAGATCCTGCAATAGATGAAGGATGGGATGAGATTGTAAGAATAAAAGGTTATAATCCCGATTAAGGAGATATAAAATGACATTAGAGAACAAAGTGGCTATAGTTACAGGTGGTGGACAGGGTATAGGAAAAGCCATTGCTAAAAGATTTCTGGAAGATGGTCTAAAAGTCGTGATTGCAGAGATTGATGATGAAGCAGGTAATGAAACCTCGCAGGAATTTGCTTCTCTTGGTAATATTAAGTTTATCCAGACTGATGTTGCAGATGAAAACTCTGTTAAAAATATGATAAATAAAACTGCTCAGGAGCTTGGGCGTATTGATATCCTGATAAATAATGCAGGAGTATTCTGTTGTAAACCAATAGAGGCATTAAGTCTTGATGAGTGGAATAAAGTTATTTCAATTAACCTTACAGGAGCCTTTTTATGTGCAAAATATTGCGCTCCACACTTAAAACATAGTAAAGGCACAATTATAAATATCTCTTCTACAAAAGCATTTATGTCTGAACCTGATACCGCAGCTTACTCTGCATCTAAAGGCGGTATTTATTCACTGACACATGCTCTTGCAATAAATCTTGGACCCGATATCAGAGTGAACTGTATAAGTCCCGGCTGGATTGAAGTTAGTGAATGGAAGAAAAAATCAGTAAAACATAAACCTGAACTTACAGAAATAGACCATAAACAACACCCAACAGGCAGAGTTGGGACACCTGAAGATATTTCATCAATGGCTGCATATCTGGTATCAGATCAGGCATCTTTTATCACGGGCTCTAACTTCATCATAGATGGTGGTATGACTAAAAAGATGATATATGCCGACTAATTTGAAGATATGTCTTTACGTAATAACTGAATATACTCTGATAAAAATTCTTTTTGTCTTGGGAAAATGAATGAATGGTAACCTTTATTCTTCATTTCTTTATAAGTTCGATCAAAGCCCCATCCGTACTTATTTACTCTATATAAAGCAGTCATAATACCTGTGCGGTCTTTGCCCTGTGCGCAATGAATATATACAGGCAGATTATCAGGATTATTAACTATTTTAAGGAAATAATCTATTTGTTGCTGTGTAGGAGGATTTCTTGGAGCCATTGGAATGTTTACGTAATTTACTCCAAAAACTCTGGCAGTATACTTTTGTCTTATAAAATCCAATCTGCTCAATAAAGTAGGCTTTCTTAGATTAACTATTGTTTTTATACCAAGCGAAGCAAGGGTTTTAATGTCATAATTATCAGGCTGTGAACCCCTGTAAAAATAATCATCAACTCTCGCAAAATTATCTATATCTATCGGAGTCACGCTTAAATGAGCTGTACTAATTTTATACACATCGCCATTTTGCTGAGTAGAAGTATTAGCTTCTACGTTAACGGGATTTGTAATAACAGCAAAAACTGCAATTAAAAATAATATAAAAATTCTGTTTAGAATTATCATTATTAAAGCAATCCTTCTAGAGAGTGACTAATAGTAGAATAACCCTAAAAAAACAAAAGTGCTAATTTATACAGAATATCTTAATAAAATTTATCAAAATTGACAAAGGCATATATAGATAATATGCCAAGTAAATAAAACAGGAGGTTGCAGTTTCGACAGCATTATTCTCTTTTTCGTTCTCTGAAATTTTCCCTGATAACAGGGTATTTACAGGGAAATTTGTAAAAATTTCGATTTTGTATAGATTTTTTATGCCGTTATTACAGGGATTTTGCCCTAAATTCCCTAAAAAATTATCAGGGAATTATTTTTGAATAACAGGGAAATTTTTTGAATAATTCATGAAAATCTTAAAAAATACTCATTTTGGGTTTTCAGCCCAACAATTTATTAAAATAATGTTTTTTTATGTTTGATTTATAAAGAGAATCTTACTTAGGAATTGCTATAAATCCTTACTATGATTGGTGCTGTTGTAAAGAAACAGTCGAACTGAGATGAAATATCAGGGAGTCTAAGTTGAAAAACCCAATAAATTAATCAAATGCAATAACATAAGCATATCTTATAGGTGGAGTACCTTTTGGAGATGTGTTTATTGTTACAATTGCTATTTGACTAAAATTACCTGTTTTAATTTTTACTGTTTTTGAAATTAAGCCTTCATTATAAAGATTTTCTTTAGGCATAAGAGCAATTTCTTTGTTTTTAATAAAGGGATTTTTAAATCTTTTTGTTTTGAATATTTTATCAAGTTCTTTCTGATTCGTATTTTTAAATACTCTGAAATCAAGATTTGGAGCCAATCCGCCTTTATTAAGAGGATTAAGAGGAAAACTTGATTGTAAAATTTTCATATTGAATGAATTTATATTATTTGGAACATTAATAAAAGTAATATTATAAGAATTAGACATTATCATTTGGTCTTGAATATATATTGCAGGGGTATTAGGCTTTTTTAAGCTGCTTAAAGTATGTTTAATGCCTTTAATTAAATATTGATTAAGCTCAGGATTGCTCATTATAATGTCAATTTGCTCATG
>DNSU01000143.1 GCA_003499585.1 Cyanobacteria bacterium UBA9579
TTTTTGCATTTTTAGCAAGACAGGCTCTTAATCAAATTATGACCAATAAAGGTAAATTCTATTGATAGTATGGATTTAAGAATCCATACAAACCTGTTTTCATCTATTTGCACTATGACAAAAGGAAGGAAGATACTTTAAAATTGAGAATGCCTAAAAATGACTATATTTTGGAAAAAATGCTATCATATTAAATACTGGATAAATTGAGTTTATTACAAAGGAGTAGTATGCGAATACTTATTTCAAATGATGATGGAATCCACGCTGTTGGACTTAGAACCCTGGCTGAGCGTCTTGCATTCGAGCACGAAGTTTATATTATAGCTCCTGATAGAGAGAGAAGCGCAGCAGGGCATGCTTTAACTCTTCACAAACCCCTCAGGGTAGAAGAGATTGATATGGGATTTGAAGTAGCCTGTGCCTGGGAAACAACCGGAACGCCTGGAGATTGCATAAAAATCGGCATAAGTGCAATTCTTGAAAAGCAGCCTGACATCATCATATCTGGAATAAACCATGGTCCAAACCTTGGAGCTGATGTACTATATTCAGGCACGGTAAGCGCGGCCATGGAAGGTGCAGTTCTTGGATTTCCAAGTATTGCTGTTTCTCTTCCTAATGGGCATAACGGCCAGCAGTCTGACTTTATTTATACAGCTGATTTTATCCTAAAATTTATTAATAAGATTGTAACCGTTAATTTTCCTAAAAAAACCATCTTAAATATAAATGTTCCATCAATAGCAAGCAGTGATATAGCCGGTGTGAGGATAACCCGTCTCGGTACACGTATGTATACTGATACTTATGAAAAACGTCTTGACCCAAGAGGAAAAACTTATTACTGGTTAGCAGGCGAAATAATTGAAACAGCTGAAGAAGACGGAACAGATATTACTGCTATTAGAAATAATCAAATTTCCATTACGCCTGTAACATTTGAGATGACGCATAAAAGCATCATGCCGGAGCTGGAAAAAACATTCTGCAACGGAATTTGTTATTAACAATTTATAAATAATTATGAATAAAGGATAGGTTAAACCTATCCTTTATTTTTGGCATTCAATATTAATTTACTTGTAACTATATATTCTCAACAATTCGCTTAGTATCTGCTGTCAATTTATCAAGTTTTTCCTTAGAATCAGTTTCAAAGTAAATTCTCAATAATGGTTCAGTACCGCTGGGCCTTACGAGCATCCAACTGTTATTATCATCAAAATAAAGCTTTACACCATCAATTTTATTTACTTCTTTAACTTTCATGCCACCAACTGCTGTTGGAGGATTGGTGACAAACATATTCATAGCAGCTTCTTTTATCTGCTCAGTTAAATGAAGGTCTAATCTAAAGTTCAAATAATGAACACCTATCTCATTTTTAAGTTGTTCAACTATTTCATAAAGAGGTTTACCCTCAAACGCAACTGCTTCGAGTATTGATAAATTAGCGACAATTCCATCTTTTTCAGGAATATGTCCCCAAATACTTAAACCACCAGATTCTTCACCGCCAACAATCACATCTTCATTTCTCATAATCTGGCCGACATATTTGAACCCGACAGCAGTTTCGTGAATTTTTACATCATATAATTCACCAATTTTATCTATCATCTGGCTGGTTGCGACAGTTTTAACAACAGAACCATTTCTGCCTTTATTTTTCACTAAATGTTTAAATAAAATAGCTATAACTTCATTTGGAGTAACATAATTACCTTTTTCATCAATTACACCAAACCTGTCAGCATCACCATCACAACTAAAGCCAAGTGCAGGTGAATTTTCTTTTACTAATTTTATTAAATCACCAAGGAATTTTTCTTTAGGTTCAGGCATGCCACCACCGTATAAAGGGTCTCTCCAGTTATGGATAGTAGTAACAGGACAGCCGGCTTCCTCTAACAAACCGTCAAAGTAATCCCTACCTGTAGAATACAGCGGATCAAAATAAACATTTATGTTTGCAGACTTAATTTTATCAAAATCAATCAACCCTTTAACCCACTTGAAATATTCAGGTTTAGGGTCAAAATATTCAGTTTTTCCTTTAACGGCTGCAGGAATAATAACGCTCTCATCTCCATCCTGGAGCCTTTTAACACTTTTAACTATGATATCAGTAATATCAGTCGTAGCAGGACCTGCATAATCAGGAATATATTTAATACCACAATACTCAGGGGGGTTGTGACTTGCTGTAATCATTAAAGCCCCTGCTGTATTAAGATTTCTTGCAGAATACGCAACTACTGGCGTAGGGGCATCCTTATCTGTAACCATTACATTAAGACCAAGATTATTTAATACCTCAGCTGCTCTTAATGCAAATTTATCAGCTAAAAACCTTGTATCATATCCTATAATTACAGGTAATGAAGGATCATATTTAGTTTTAATATACGCAGCAACTGCTTTAGTAACAAGCTCAACATTATCAAATGTAAAATCCTCTGCTATTATTGCTCTCCAGCCATCTGTACCAAATTTAATGGGTCTTACCATATTTACCACCTTACTAAACTCTTTTCCCATAACTATTTTACAAAAAAAAGTCTTGTTTGAGAATTCTATATTCATTTTTAGTATTTTTATATGACCATCAAGGCAAAATATATTAACAAAATAACCCTGTTAACGGTTAATTTAAATGGTAAATTCAAGAAATAAAACTTAAATTATTTATTTTTTACACTTAAAGTTATAATTAAATAATAAACTTAATACTCAATACTGGAAATAAGGAATAAAACAATGAGTGATAGAAAAACCATAGTATATCTTGGGCCAAAAGGATCATATTCTGAAATAGCAGCTGATAAGATTGCTGAACTATTTAATTATGACAACTTTGAGCCTATGACACAGCCTTCTATCACAAAGGTTATCGAAGCTGTAGATAAAAATAATAACTTTATTGGAATTACTCCAATAGAAAACTCCATAGAAGGCATCGTTAGAGAAACCGTAGATACTTTAATAAAGACAACTTCAAGAGTAACAATCACTCAGGAAATAATCATTCCAATATCTCACTGCCTTATTAGTAAAGCAAAAAACACGTCAAATATTGATAAGATTGTCTCTTATACACAAGGACTGGCTCAATGCCAGAATTTTATCTCTAATAATTTTCATAATGCTGAATTAATAATGGCATCAAGTACCTCTGAAGCTGTAAAACAGTTAGTGGATTTATCTGAAAACTATGCAGCCATAGGATCCTATAAGGCTGCTGAAATATACGGACTCAATATTCTGGCAAGAGATATTAATGATGAGAAAGATAACCTAACAAGATTTGTATGCCTTGGAGCTTATGTACCAAAGCCTACAGGAAACGATAAAACATCCATTGCCATATCATTATGCAACCAGCCAGGATCATTAGTAAACGTCCTTCTTGCCTTTAAAGAAAATAACTTGAATCTATCTTATTTAGAATCAAGGCCTTCCAAAAGAATTTTCGGCGAATACACTTTCTTTATCGATTTTGATGGACATATAGAGGATGAAAATGTACAAAAAACTATGGGGAAAATAGTGCCACTAATTAATTTTTACAGATTCCTCGGCTCATACCCTAAATGCAACAGCCGTGTTAAAACTGCTGAAAATTTAAAATAAAAAACTATGATAAATTTTGATTCACTAACATTAAAAGCATTAACAGACGAGATTGGACCTGTTTTAGAATCAGGGCGAGTCCAGAAAGTTCAGCAGCCTTCAAGAAATGAAATACTTCTTGGAATTCGAACACAGGGAAAAAATCTCAAACTTTACATAAACGTAAACCCCAAATATCCTCATCTCACACTTTTAACCAAACAGGGCGAGGACTATAGAAGCATTGAAATCCCTCAAAAACCTCCAATGTTTTGTATGCTCCTAAGAAAGCATATGGAGGGTGCAAAAATTAAGACTGTTAGCCATCCAAAGTATGAAAGAATTTTAGAAATATATTTTGACAGCTATAACGAATTGGGAGAAAGGGTTCCACTTGTTTTAGCCTGTGAACTCATGGGCAAATACAGCAATATTATTCTTTACAGCTATGAAAACAATGTAATACTTGGCAGCGCACACCATGTTGGCCCGGAGAAGAGCAGAGAAAGAGAAGTAGCAGGAGGACTTCCATATATTTACCCACCTAAACCTAAAAAAATGGACCTGCTAAAAATTTCTGAAGCTGAATTTTACACTCATACAATGGCTATACCCGGCCCTATGAATATATGGTTAAATGAGAACTTTAATTATATTAGCCTGGCTCTGGCCACAGAACTATGTAAAATTACAGGAATTGATATAGAAAAAGATAAAGTAATAGCCATTCCAAAAGAAAAAATCAATGCTTTATATCATCTAATAATTAAAACGCTAAAACTCGAAAACCTAAATCCATCTATAAGCAAGGATATGAAATTATTCTCATTGATTGGGCTTGATCCTGATATAGAATGGGAACAAACTGATTCTGTAAACTCAATGGTTGACCTATACTTCGGTTATCAATATTATCTGGATGCTTTTTCCAGATTAAAATCAATGCTTTTAACAGCTGCAAAAAAAGAAATAAAAAAAGAAAAAGCCAGACTATCCCAACATAAAAGAACTCTTGAATCAGAAGAAAAATCAGAAAAATATAGACAATACGCCGATATAATAATGGCCAACCTTCATAAAATCCAGCCGGGTCAAGATTCAGTTGAACTTGAAAATTTCTATGACAATAATCAACTCATAATTATTCAGCTAGACCCTGTGAAATCACCAAATGCAAATGCACAAAGATATTATAAACTTTATAATAAGGCCAAGACCGCATCTAGAATAAGTAAAGATATAGTTAGACAAGTCCAAGAAGAGTTAGATTATCTTGAGAGCATTGAGACTTTTATAAATCAATCTGATTCTCTGGCTGATTTAAAACAGATTAAAGATGAATTAATAAGCCAAAACCTTCTTAAAACAACAGGAAAACAGATAAAGTCACCTGAAAAACTTAAAAAAGAAGGAATTAGCCTATCTGAATATACTTCGACAGATGGTTACAAAATATATGTAGGAAAAAATAACAGGCAAAATGAATATTTAATATCAAAAATTGCCTCACCAAATGATATATGGCTGCATACACAAAATATCCCGGGGTCTCATGTACTAATAAAAATCAACGATGAGAATGTCGAAGTCCCTGCATCAACTATAGAGGAAGCTGCAAGCATTGCAGCGTATTTTAGTCAGGCAAAAAACTCAGCAAATGTCGCAGTAATTTATGTAAGAAGAAAATTCTTGAAAAAGCCTCCACATTCAAAGCCAGGGTATGTAACATACACAAATGAGAAAACATTAATTGTAAATCCTGACAAAGATTTAGTAAAGAATTTATCCTAACTTATTTTAATTTGAATTTATTTTAATTAGACTGTTTTATAGTTTCTCAAAAGACTAAATAATCTAATTTATTTAATGATAATAAAGAACTACTCAGATATGAAAATATTTAAAAAAGAATCAACCCTAATATTATTACTATTAATGGCATGCTCGCTTTTATTCTTCTTTAAACTTGGCAGCTACAAGCTTATTGATGTAGACGAACCAAGGTATGCTGAAGCTGCGAGAGAAATGCTGGAATCATCAGACTGGATTACGCCTTATTTTAATTATGAATTAAGGTTTGATAAGCCAATATTCTTTTACTGGCTTGTTATGATTTCGTTCTTATTCTTTGGCATTACAGAATTTGCAGCAAGATTCCCTTCTGCAATAATGGCTACTGCTCTTGTATTCTTTACTTATTACTTTGGCAAAACTATGATATCAAGATCATTTGGATTAATCAGCTCTCTAATACTTGCCTCTAGCCTTGAATTTATAGCTATGTCAAGAATGTCAATTACAGATATGACCTTGACCTTCCTGGTATGTGCAACAACATACTCAGGATTATTGGCCATGCATTCAGAAAATTCAAGCAAAAAATACTGGTGGTGGTTTGCCTATTTATTTAGTGGGATAGCTATACTTACCAAAGGGCCTATAGGATTTATACTACCTGCAATTATATTAGGTTTATTTGCTATTCTCACAGGCAAATTAAAAGAGAGCTTTAATCCTAAATTTTTCATTCCAGGCTTTTTAATACTAATATACACTGCAACCCCCTGGTATTATGCAATTATTCAAGAGCATGGCAGTGCATTTATTGATTATTTCTTTATAAAACATAATATTTCAAGATTTTCCGGAGAATTTGTCCAACACCAACAACCTTTTTATTTCTATTTCATAGTTGTTCTGGCAGGTTTCTTCCCCTGGTCTATTTATTTTGTTGCCGGATTTATAAAGACAATAAAAGACCTGTATAATCACATTTCTAATCCACAAATAAAGCTCAAAAAGTTAAATTTCTCTTTATTTGAAAATACAGGCAACAAAACAAAACTTATTTTAGCAAGCACTATATGGTTTTTATCTGTACTTATACTGTTTAGTATATCCAAAGCAAAACTAATAACATATATTCTGCCTTTATTTCCTGCTATGGCACTATTAACAGGAAATATATGGCATGAATTCATTGAAAGAATGAAAAATGCAAAACTAATAAATATATCAGCAAGAATACTGGCTATAATTTGTATTATTGCAGGAATCATAGGGGCATTTGGACTAAATTTAGTGCTACCAAGAGATGAAAAGTTGGCTATTAATTCGTTTAATCCTGAATTATTAATAATATTCTGTGTTATTCCAGCCTTTTTATTATTCTATTTGCATAAAAACCAAAGAATTAAAGCATTTATAGTAACAATAATTTTCATGTCCTCAATCACACTCGCTGCGATAAATAACGTAATACCAATAGTATACAATTCAGGGCAAAAAGACCTTATTGACTATATAACACTTTCGAAGAATAATTCTTTATTTAATGATAAACTGGTTGCTTACAATCTAACCAAACCCAGCTTGGTATTTTATTCACAGAGTAAAATAGATGAAATTCTAACTCCACAAGATCTTTCCAAGCGTTTAAGTCAACAAGAGCCTGTTCTTGTTGTAGTTAAAAATAAGAGATTCTACGAAATCGAATCTGTCAAAAATTATCACATAATCAAAAAAGGTGTAAAGTACACCCTAATCTCAAACATTAATTTTAAGACACCATAAAAGAGGTTCCCAAATGATTCAAGCACAGTCTCGAAATGATATAAATACAAAAGAAAAAGTAGCTATATCTATAGCTGTGCCTATTTTCAATGAAGTTGAAAACATTAAAATCCTTGCTGAATCATTATTAAGAGTCTTAAACAGCCTGGACAGAAGTTTTGAGATTATTTTCATTGATGATGGATCAACAGATGGAAGCCATTTAGCTTTAAAAACTCTGTCTGAAGAGTTTCCTAATATAAAAGCAGTAAGATTCAGAAGAAACTTCGGACAAACAGCGGCAATGGCAGCAGGCTTTGACTACGCATCAGGAGATATAATAATCACACTTGATGGAGACCTTCAAAATGACCCTGAGGACATACCAAGAATAATCACCAAGCTTGAAGAAGGCTATGACGTAGTTAGCGGATGGAGAAAAAACAGACAGGATGATTATATAACAAGAAAAATACCATCAATGCTTGCCAATAAATTAATCAGCAAAATGACAGGCACGTTTCTACATGACTATGGATGCTCATTAAAAGCATATCGAGCAGAAATAGGCAAAGAATTGCCTCTATATGGAGAGTTACACAGATTTATCCCGGCTCTTGCAAGTATAGAAGGGGCCAGCATAGCAGAGATTCCAGTTAAACACCATGCCAGAAAATATGGAAAAAGCAAATATAATATACTCAGAACCTTTAAAGTAATTCTTGATCTATTAACTGTAGTATTTCTAAGAAAATTTATGACCAGACCTCTTCATATGTTTGGGAGAGCTGGGATCTTTTCCTTGCTTAGCGGTATGGCTATTAGTTTATATCTAGTTATTGAAAAGATAATTTATTCCACGAATATTGGTAATAGACCCCTGTTATTGCTTGGGGTATTATTAATCTTAACTGGATTTCAATTAATAAGTACAGGCATAATTGCCGAAATACAGATTAGAACATACTATGAGTCACAAAATAAAGCTATATACAAAGTCAAAGAGGTTTACAACTAGTGAATAAACGAATCCTGAAACTATTTTTAAGAATAGCAATTAGCGCAGTATTTATATATATTCTAATAAGCAATTCTAATGTAGTAGAAATAGCAGAATCATTAGCAGAAACAGATCATAAAATATTAATTTTGGGAGTAGTGCTCTATATATTAGGGCAGTTACTCAGTGCATATAAATGGAAACTACTTGCTCAAGCCGTAGGATTTCAAAATAAACTCAAAGAATACTTTGATTACTACTTTGTCGGCATGTTTTTTAACTTATTCCTGCCTACTACAGTAGGAGGCGACATAACCAAATGCTACTATTTAGCAAAAGGAGAATCAAGAAAAGCTCCTGCTATTTATTCCGTACTGGCTGAGAGATATACAGGAGTAATAGTCATAGTCTGGATGGCAACAATAGCGTTATTTTCCCCCATTGGTAATATGGTTCCTATGCAGCCTAAAGCCTTTATGGCATTCCTATCATTTCTAATAATAATTATCACTCCAACATTTCCACACCTATTCCTGCCATATACGAAAAAGAAGAAATGGGTAAGGACCTTATTGAGAGATATAAAAGTTTATTGGGATCAACCAAGATTGTTTGTAAAAGCCTTATACTGGTCTACCTTATTTCATTTACTAATAATTGCTATACACTTTACCATTGGACAGGCAATGGGTCTGGATATTCCACTTGCATACTATTTTATACTATACCCGATGGCTGCAATGGCCGGCTTTATTCCGATAGCATTTAATGGAATTGGCCCTCGTGAAGGAACATACATATATTTCCTGGCACTTATAGGCATAAAATCATCAAGCGCATTAGTATTTGGAATATACTGGCTTGGCATAGTGCTATTCTCAAGCTTAATTGGCGGAATATTCTACATTAAGGGCAAACGTACTGCACCTCCAGAAGAATTTGAACAATTTGACTTTGAAGAGGATTATAATGAGGTAACTGCAGAAGAACGTATAGACATGCCAGAACCTCAAATTCAAGTTTAGGAAAATTACCACTGATAGAAAACAAGTTTTTCCTATCAATTAGTTTTATAATATTAATATATCCCTTTTTAAAACACTTAAAACCTATAATTTAGAAAAACCATATATGGCAGAAGTTAAAAAAATAGAAAATCTGGATACCATTAAAAAAGCTATAGAAGTTGAAATCAAGCATCATTATATTGATATAGCCGGAAAGAAGTGTGCCTTTTCTAAGTTTATTTATGATGAATTACGCCAGATTGCAAAGCTAGACCCCAATAATCCTAAATGGGAATACTTATACAATAATTTTGAGAGATATGCAGTTGCTGACACATCCAACAGGATGAAATGTATAAAACAGCTAATTAAGCACCTGCAAAATCCCTTTTCAGAAGAAAAACTTATCGAAACACCTAAAAAAGCTAAAACAACATCTGACAAAAATCCTGAAGACGTGGATGTAATGTATGTGAAAGGCGTAGGCCCCAAAGTTGGATTCTTAATAAATAAACTTGGCATATTTACAGCTCAGGACCTTCTGCATTATTATCCAAGAAAACACCTTGATTATGCAAGCCGAACCCAAATTAAAGACTTAAAAGTGGGACAGGAAGCAACTATTTTTGGTGTTATAAAATCTACAAATGTTTTCACCAGCAAAAAACGCTCAAATTTAACAATTATTTCAATACAAGTATATGATGGAACCGGTACAATTTCTGCCAGCTGGTTTTACGGTAAATCTAACAAATTCATGATGGATAGATACAAATCCCAATATCCGCAAGGATCAAATATAATCCTCTCAGGAACAGTAAAACTTGATAGCTACTCAGGCAAACTTGTTATAGATAAACCTCAATCAGAAATACTGGGCGGTGATTTTGAGGAAAAGGATTCACTTCACGTAGGCAGAATAGTACCTGTCTATCCATTGACTGAAAATCTCAACATCAAAACACTAAGAAGAGCTATTCATAATGCTATCGAAACATATTCGGATGGAATAGAAGATTTTATCCCTGATTATATTAGAGAAAAGTTAGGCCTTATAGACAAAATTACAGCAATAAAACAGATTCACTTTCCCGATTCAAGCGAAACGTTGCAAAGTGCCAGGCAAAGATTAGTCTTTGATGAGTTATTCCTGGTACAGTTACGTCTGGCTTTAATGAGAAAGCAGTATAAGTCCGATACAGAAGGGCTTGTACTTAATATCAAAAAAGATGGACTGCTAGAAAAATTCATCCAGTCATTGCCATTTGAGCTAACTAATGCGCAAAAAGAAGCTTTTAATGAAATACTAACTGATTTAAGCACTCCTGAACCAATGCAAAGACTATTACAAGGAGATGTAGGTAGTGGAAAAACAGTAATTGCTGCTATGGCGTTACTTGCTGCTGTAGAAAATGGATATCAGGGAGCCATCATGGCGCCTACTGAGATTCTAGCCGAACAGCATTGCAGGAATTTTACAGACTGGTTAACACCACTTGGAATAAGCGTCGGCCTATTTGTAGGCAAACATGGAACTAAAGTCAGAAGAGAACTATATCAAAATCTTAAAAACGGGCAAATCAATGTGGCTATAGGAACACATGCCTTAATACAGGAAAGCATAGAATTCAATAATTTAGGTCTAATAGTCATAGACGAACAGCACAGATTTGGTGTAAGACAAAGATCTGAACTCAAAAATAAAGGCACTAATCCTGAAATGCTGACCATGACAGCAACACCTATCCCAAGAACACTGGCTTTAACTGTACATGGCGATCTTGATTTAACCATTATTAATGAATTACCACCCGGTAGAAAACCCATAAAAACAGCCTTAATCGGACCTAAAGACAGAAAAAAAGCTCATACACTAATAAGAAAAGAGATAGAAAAAGGCCATCAGGCATATATAGTATTCCCACTTATTGAAGAATCAGAGACTTTATCAGCGAAAGCAGCTACAAAAGAAGCAGAAAAATTGCAAAATACAGTATTCCCTGATTTAAACATAGGATTAGTCCATGGAAAACTTCCCTCATCTGAAAAAGATAAAGTCATGGAAGAATTCAGAGCTGGAAAATATCATATTCTCGTAAGTACAACCGTTATAGAAGTTGGTGTAGACGTTCCAAACGCTACAATTATGGTTATTGAAAACTCAGAAAGATTTGGCCTATCTCAGCTGCATCAGTTAAGAGGACGCGTAGGAAGAAGCCAGGAACAGTCTTTTTGTGTGCTGGTAGGAGATACAAGTTCTCAAGAAACAAGAGAACGCCTTGAAGTTATGGTGCAAACTAATAATGGATTTATCATCGCTGAAAGAGACCTGCAACTAAGAGGCCCGGGGGAATTTGTCGGCACACGCCAGAGCGGATTACCTGATTTAATTCTTGCTGATTTAATACAGGATGCAGAAATGCTAGAAATCGCAAGAGAAGCAGCATTTAATTTCGTAGCTAAAGATGATATTAGCAAACATCCACTATTGAATAAAATAATGAATCAAAAAATAGATGAAGGCTTAGAACTGATTGGAGCAGGATAATATTATATCTATAACTAATAAAAAACTGCATTCTTTAAACTCATCCTGCCTATAAAGTTACTCTAAAACACCTAATCTACCACTGGAATACTTTTTTCTGTGCTTCATTAAATTCTTTTGGCTGGCCTCCATAATAAATATACCCGCTGCCATGAGAACTTTTCCCCTGATGCTTTGCAGGACTGCTCTGAGATAAAACAGTATAAGTAAAAAATAATCCTGCTACTGTTGCAGTAATTGCCAGAATTACTTTTAAAAATTCTTTGAGGTCCAAACCTAAAATACCTATTATTTAAAAAACAACCTAGTATATTTATCGTACAAATCAAAAATTTCCTTATCCTTCAAAAAGACTAATTTTGCATTATATAACGCAATTAAGCAGGAACTATTCCTGCTTAATTCATCAATAGATTAGCTTCTTAATTGTAATTAATAGCAAATTTGCACTATCACACTGCGAGTGCGCGGTTTATTATCAAAATCTATAAGTATAATCTGCTGCCAGGTACCAAGGATTAACTCAGAATTCACAACCGGAAATACTTCTGAATTTCCTATCATTGAAGCTCTAACGTGTGCATATCCATTACCATCATGCCAAGTTTCATCATGGTGATAAGTCTTATTTATAGGTGCAATTTTTTCAAAGGCTTCAGGCAAATCCTTAAGGAGTCCTGGTTCATATTCTATTGTAGTAATGGATGCTGTACTTCCGGGAACATAAACCAAAACCTGAGCCTGATCAAGCTTATGATTTCTAACTATTTCCTGAACTTTACCTGTAATGTTAATAATATCCGTAAATCCCTTTGTATTAATGTTAAATCTTTCACTAACTATCGGCATATTCTTCACCTCTAATGTAATCCCTTCGCTATTTTACTAAAATAGGATTAGAAAAAATCCATGGACAATCTTTGTAATAAACTTCTACTCTATACTTTCCTTCTTGCATATCAGTATGGACAAGCTTTTTCCCATTTAACTCACTAACTAACTGTCCATTTCGAATAAGCCTTATTTTAGCTTTTCTGGAAACTTTGATAATTGCATTAGTGCCCTGATCATAGTTAATAGAAAACCCGGGTACAGCACAAGCTGTTTGATTTTCTATTAAAAAACTAAATTGTTCACTTTTAATATTCCAAACTCTGTTAATAATAGTACTTTTTCCTTGCTTGAGAGCTCTATAAATTTGCTGTTTTGCTTCATTAAAATCTCTTGATAGTTCTTTATCAAGATGCAAATAATTTATCACAGACCTAAAGCTATCATAGTAAGGAAATACCTGAAAATTCATGCCCAAAAAATTATGTTTCATAGCATGAACATCAAGCCCACCAATAGCAGGAACTATATTAGTACTGGAATTATTCAGAGTATCCCACCATTTAAGCACATTAGAAGTAGGACCGGTCAATATTTTATTCCTGTTAAAAAAGCAATGAAGAGGATTTTTGGGGTCATAATTATCAACCCAGTCAGACAAATGGTTCCAAATTTCAATACCATCAAACCCTTGTATGGACCAATCTTGCCACCTCAAAGGCTTATAGTTATTTTTTCTAAATAAGCTTTCATCAGGATGAGCTATGAAGCCAATACCTGCCTGAGTTTTTACCTGATTAATGAAACTCAGAGGGTTTAGTTCATCTTTTATTGCCTGATTTATATTCAAGGCAAGATAATGATTTGAGTCACCAGGACTTATTTCCTGCCCAACAAGAACAGCAACACCTTCATACCAGCCTTCTTTACTTAAACCTGATAAATCATCGTGATCTGTAACTACTATCCATGACAAACCGGCTTTTTTTGCAGCTATAGCAATATCTTCAATACTGCCGGTTCCATCAGAATATGTACTATGAATATGTAGAGCCCCTGCATATGTATGGTTCATCTAAATTATCCTTATCAGATGAAAAACTTATTCACTGTATTAGGCACAACAAGCCTTTGGATAGTTAATTTCAGTCAGAAACTATTTTAATTCCTGAACTTGTTCCTATTCTAACGGCTCCAGCCTTAATCATCTCGATAGCAGCATCTTTATCTCTAACCCCACCGCTGGCTTTTACTTCAAGGCCATAAGATGATACTGTATTATACATTAATTTAACATTTTCAGCCGTAGCACCAACT
>DNSU01000201.1:0-2539 GCA_003499585.1 Cyanobacteria bacterium UBA9579
GCAGTGTTTTTTCAGTGATTATACCTTCTGAGACAAGTAATGTAAGAAATTTTTTATTCTCTATCATCTTTCATTTACCTTATATTACACTTTTAACCTACTGAAAAAAGTTCTTCGATGTCATCCTGTGATATTTCCCGATTATCAGGATAAACTATCATCTCGTCTCTTTTTATTTCTTCTAGCAGTTCACTCAGATCATACTTATTAACTTTTATTCTCTTTTCTTCAAATGCTTTCCAAGTTTCCTGAACCAAATTTATCATTTTAGGTATAGGTGTATCCTTTCGAATAAAATATGAAACTCCAAGATTAAGACATTTTTTTATGGTTTCTGTATCAGATATGATAGAAAGCATTATTATGCAATAGTCCTGAGAATGTCTGGAAATTTTCTCTAAAACTTCTTCTCCATTCATAAAAGGCATATTGGTATCAAGCAAAATTAAATCAGGCTTCTCTTTTTGTATTAAAGGTAATACATCTTTACCATTAGCAGCTTCCCCAATAACCTCAAAATTTATTGTAGACATCATCATAGACAGCATCTCTCTAACATGAAGTTCATCATCTACAATAATTACTTTGGGATTACTTATATTCATTAGGCATCTCCTTTAATAATAGATTATTTACTGATTTTAATTTTCTAATTCGCTTAATTTATTGTTTAACTGATTAATCAAATCCACAATTTGACTATATTGATTAGTATATTTAGTATTGCTATTTAGAATTGCCTTTAATAACGACTCTAGTTCACAAGCTATATCACTTATACGCAACAAATTAAACATTGCACTAGATCCACATATGCTATGAGCTAATTGATATAATTCTTTAAGCAAATTTTCATCTGGAGGATCTGCCTTTAACTCAGTTTTAATAATATTTATACGTAAAATTTGCTTTTGAAGTTTTAAGATATAGTTTTTTTGAATAATGAGAAAACTTTCTTGAAATTCTATTTCTTGCTTATTCATAGATTTTTTCCCATATATCATTAATAATCTTTGGAAGTGCAACTGGGTCAAAGGGTTTTGTTATAATATCTGAAATTCCTTCTTCTTTATATTGATCAATTTCATGTGATTGAGTTTTAGCTGTAACAAAAACCACAGGCACGTTTACCAATTGAGGCAGGCTTCGAATCGCCTGTAAAACAGCAAAACCATCCATATCTGGCATCATAACGTCAAGTAAAATAAGGTCTGGATTGAAATCAAGAGCTAATCCAATAGTTTCTCTGCCTGAACCACAGGTGGTAACAGTTAAGCCCCCTATCTTTTCAAGAGCTATCTGGACAATACTACGAATATCAGGCTCATCCTCAATATACATTACACGTTTTAATGGAAATTTAGGCATGTATTCCCCTTTTCTAGAAGCATGTATTCAGGTTTTTGTAAAAAACCGTATATTACTTCAACAGAGTCCGCACCTGGACCATTCATTGATAAAATTACTACTGATATATTTTTTTCTTTTCTGGCTAATATCAGGGCAGATAGGTCCATATTATTAAATTCAAATATATCGGCATTAATAATTGCAAGATCAAGACTTTCAAGTTCTAATAATTTTTGAACATCATTTATATTTGAAGCAGGATAGATATTTGCTACATCCTGTAAGATAACTGATAAAATCTGTGAGATTTCAGGATTAGTATCAAAATATAGAATATTTAACTTCCCTACAGATACATTAGCACTTGCAATTTGAATAATAGCCATTAGATGCTCTGGATTTATAAGCCTATCAATCCAGTCTGTCAAAATTAAACAACCAGTTAATTGTTTATCAATACCATTAACAGGAGATGAAATTAAAAAAATTGGAATACTTTGACTATTTGATTTATTTTTCAAATTTTTTAAATCAAATTTTTCTTGTAATAGTAAATCCATATCAAGAATCTTTAAATCATAAATGTCTTGATATACCTGCTTAATACTAGAAACAATATCAATACTAAATCCATTTTGCTTAACTATATCTTCTATAAAAGGTGTAATATCAGTATTATTAGTTAACATCAAAACTTTTTTATTCTTCACATCTTTGACTTCTGTTATAGAATACACATTTTGATCCTGCCATTCAGGTAATTCAAAATAAAAAGTAGATCCTCTATTTACTTTCGTATTAAAACCAATATGACCACCTAAATTTTCAATAATTGCCTTACTAATACTCAAACCTAAACCTGTACCGCTGTTTTTTCGAGAGTCAGAAAAATCACCTTGAGCAAATTTTTCAAATATTTTTGTTTTAAATTCATCAGAAATACCTGTTCCATAATCCGTAATAGAAACACGTATCAGTTTATTATAGTTTATGACGGATACCTCAATTGTACTATCTGTATGTGAAAATTTAATTGAATTCGCAAGTAAATTAGTGATAACCTGCATTAATCTAAGTTTATCCACAAAAACCATTACACCAGGTAATTCTTCTTTTATCTTAATTTCTACTTTGTACTGTTGCGCATATGGTTTAACAGATTCAATAGTCTGCTCAATAATACTCATTG
>DNSU01000201.1:2605-4932 GCA_003499585.1 Cyanobacteria bacterium UBA9579
AATACTCATTAGTTCTACAGGTTCCAGTTTAAATTCCATTTTTCCTGCTGCTATTTTTTCATTATCCAGAATATCATTTATTAAAGTTAATAAACGATTGCTATTGCTGTATGCCACTTCTATCATTTCTTTAATTTGAGATGAAACTTCTCCTATTGCGTTACTTAAAATAAGTCCTAATGAACCTCGTATTGATGTTAATGGAGTTCTGAGCTCGTGATTGACCATTGAAACAAAATCATCTTTTATACGTTCAACTTCTTTTCTTTGAGTAATATCTCTTATTACTAAAGTGAATATTGATTTGTTGCCAAACTTGATCTCATTAATCCCTAATGTTAATGGGAAAAATCCACCTTCTTTTCTAACACCAATAAGTTCAAAATTACCATCTATAATTTTAGGTAAGACAAAAACATTGTCTTCTTTGATAAAGCACATATTCTTTTCGCCAAGAACTAGTTTAGGTATTAATATATCAATAGTACGTCCTGTTAGTTCAGAAGTGCTATAACCAAATAAATCCGTAACTACAGGATTAGCAGTCTCAATAACTCCTTTAGCATTTGTAGTAATTACACAATCAACTATACTACTGAGAATTGCACTAATATATTCTTCTTGATATTTTTCTTGCTTAAATAACCAATAAACATTTATAAATAACCCAGTAATTATTAATAAATAGCTAATAATTTTTAGAATATGACCTATATTAAACATTATATCAAAGGGCTGAGAAGAAAAGGCCATATAGGTAAATTGCACCATAAAACTAACAGTTAAAAAGAGCATTAACCAATGATAAAAGCCACCTTTTTGCCAATCACCTTTTTGTAAATATCCAAGAAAAGCTAATAAAAATAAAATACCAGGTATTATTTCTTCTGGTTTAGCCCAAATAATACCAGAATAAAAGCCTGTTGGTAATTTTAGTAAGGTAGTAAGCTCAAAATTAAGAATGATAAATATCAAAGCTATGGCATAAATAATGTTTTTATTTATTTTGCCAGATTCACCAAGTTTTTTCTCGGATATTTCAGCTATTAAATTTGTACATAGAGCCAGGGATAAAAACAAACGAGGAGAAACACAGCTCCAATTAATTAATGCAGCAGGTTGAGAAGGAAATAAATGTATAAATAAAGGTAAACTTGCTATAGCATGATATGCTTCCAATAAACCTGTTCCAATAAATCCGCTTCCAATAATTAAGCTAACATTGCTTTTTTTATTGTAATAATGGACTAAAGCAAGAACGCCAACAAATAACGCCAGAAATGATGATATTATCTCAACAATAGTATGAAAATAGATGTCTGCGTTCCAGACTATATCTCTAAGTAAGTAATGACCAAGAAATAAAATAATAATAAGTGCAATATAGCTTGTTAATCGTCTTTTCATTCCTTTTTGCATTTACCCATTTCCTGAAAATATAAATTATATACTCACAAAGTATAACAATACTGCGTGTATGATACACTAAAAAGTATATCATATTTGTTTTAAAATTCATATTGTATAAAATAAAATATTTTAAATATGAATTTTAATTATAGTAATAACTTTAAACTCAAATTAAACTATTCTTAAAAGCTAATATTATTTAAAAGGAAAAATAAATGCCAAATGAAAACGTCTTTATCGTCGAAGATGACCAGAATGTACTAGAATTAATAAAAATAAGTCTTGAACCTGAAGGTTATTACGTTAATGGCATGGAATCAGGCGAGAAATTATTAGAAGTTATAAAATCATACATTCCTGATATCATTCTACTTGATTTAGTATTACCAGGCATAAATGGTCTTACTGTATGTGAAAGTATTAAAAAGAATCAATTAACTTCAAGTATTCCCATAATTATGCTTACATCTCAAGGAAGTGAAGAAGATGTTGTAACTGGCTTAGAACTTGGAGCCGATGATTACATAATAAAACCTTTTAGTCCTAAAATTTTAGCAGCCAGAATTAAAGCAGTACTCCGCAGGAAACCTAAGATTTCATCAGATAAATCTTCCTGCATCAAAATAGATAATTTAATTATTGACCCAAATCGATATGAAGTACTTATTGATAACAAACCTATTGATATAACTACGACTGAGGTTCAAGCTTTACATTTTCTGGCATCAAGTCCAGGATGGGTATTTACAAGGCAACAAATCATTGAAGCAGTTAAAGGAGATGATTGTTCTGCAACAGAACGCACGATTGATGTTCTAATAGCTGGATTACGAAAAAAACTTGGAAGCAAGTCTGATTTGATAAAAACTATTCGAGGAATAGGATACTCATTTGAAGAATAAATATTCAAATGAGTC
>DNSU01000201.1:5032-5481 GCA_003499585.1 Cyanobacteria bacterium UBA9579
AGACAGCTTTTGACCTGTCTAGTCTTTTTCCTTAAAATTTAATTTATATAATAGTTTTTCTTCAAATTTAGAAACCTTTCTGGTATGTTTATTATAAATTGCTAATTAAAATTTTGTGTTGGATCAGAGAATATTTTGGAAAGGGTTATTTATGGATTTTATAGATAAGATTAAAGAGCTAAGTGAAAGAGTAGAAAAATTAAAAGGGCAAATACAAACAGAAGAAGCTGCTAAAAATGCTTTTATTATGCCTTTAATACAAATCTTAGAATATGATATTTTTAATCCTAATGAAGTAGTTCCAGAATTTATTGCAAATGTTGGAGTAAAAAAAGGTGAAAAAGTTGATTATGCAATTATGATAGATAATCAACCCGCAATTCTTATTGAAAGATTAAATCAATAAATAAAAACTTATGGATGCATGAACGCCGAATGAAAGCTTTAGC
>DNSU01000201.1:5558-20635 GCA_003499585.1 Cyanobacteria bacterium UBA9579
GCTTTAGCACCACTTGTTTGAACGAAGTGAGTTTGGTGCGTTTTGGGATATAAGCAATAATATAAGTTCCAAGCAGCCGTAAACGGCCGCGGGTTTTCTTTCTTTTGTTGCGGTAAAAGAATGAACAAGTAAGAAAGCGTTAGGATTACAGCACAAGGAAGAGATTCTTCGTTTCACTCAGATGACAGTGCCTTGATTAGTGCTGGTGGGTAAGTAGTTAAATTGTAGTATAGAACTATGTTTAAATCAGATACCCACCCTACTCTATAGTTGGAAAGATTGCCATGCAAGTGAGATTTTAATGATTAGTCATGATTCATGGCTCGTAATGACAATGCATAGATTGGATAGATTCTAGGTCACCAAGTAGGGACACACCCGTATGATTTCATCAACGGTTGCAGTCAGCCCATGACAAAGTGAAATATTATTTTACTAAACCCTGAATGGCTTTGAATTGAGGATGTTTAGCGTATTTTATTAATTCAAATACAGCCATCTCGGTACAACTGGGAATAGCTCCGTAGTTTATCATTCTGGTTAAGCCATATTTATATTCGGCTTCTTTTCTTGAGGTTATGGCATCTTGAATGAGATAGGTTTCGTATCCTGCTGTAATTAATGAATGAACTGTTTGGTGAACACAAATATGCGATTCCATGCCGCAAACCAGAATTTGCTTACGGTTATGTTTTTCTATTAAATCGGTAAAGCCGGATTCTAAACAGCAGTTAAAGCTTGTTTTTTCAAAGAATTCAGTATTTTCAGGAAGGTTTTCTTTAATTTCCCTGATTGTAGGCCCCAATCCTTGAGGGTACTGTTCTGAAACAATGACCGGAATGTCAAGAATTTTAACTGCTGCTGCAAGAATAGAAGCGTTTTTAGTAATTCTTTCCTGCTCAAACTGAGCTTTTAAAAGCTTTTCCTGTATATCAACAATTAAAAGAACAGATGTAGTAGTATTTAGTAAATTTGAATTCATGGTTTTATTTCTTGGAAGAGGAAATTAAACTTAACTGATTTTTGATAAATTCAAAACTTTCCATTGCAGGTTTTTCATTGAAAACTTCTATTACCAGATTAGGACTTAATTTACTGGCTTTTAGGTGGCTCAGGATTTTCTTAAAGTCTAATGTTCCTGCTAATAGAGAATTATGATCATCAAAATCACCAAAATTATTATGTAAATGCATATGATGCAGATTTTCTCCAAGGGCATCTATCCAGTCAGACACACTTAAAGATGAATTTATATTCACGTGGCCTGTATCTATACAGGCTTTTAGGTGTTTTGAATTTACATGATTTATAGCAGAAGTGATGACTTCTGTAGAATTTTCATAAGTATTTTCCAGAACCGCAGTGATCCCTGCATCTTCGAATCTTTTTATAAAATCCGTCCAGAAGAGTATCTGATTTTCTACGAATAAATCGTGATATATCTTTGATTTAACCTGACCATTGTATCCTGTATGGAAGACAACAGTTTTAGCATTTAAAGTTTTTGCTATATTTAAGGATTGGTTATATCTGTAAGTTGTGATATCAGCAACTCTAGAATCTTTGGATATAGGATTAAGATCGAAAAAAGTACCATGGAGGCTGAGTTTGCCATTAAAACCTTCTAATGCTTCCAGGCATTCTTTTACTTCGGCTTCCAGATTGCCGTCTAAAATTTTCGAATCTGCGAATTTACAGATTTCTAGATTTGCACCTAATTCATTTGCTAAATCTACAGTATCTTTTATGCTTTCTCTTACTGAAGAAGATATGTAAATATTCAATGACCCCTACCTTCTAGACAGTGTTTATTTCACCAATATTTTTTCACACACAGGACAATTTTTGTTTTGTTTAATTGTAATTTTTCGAAGCGAATGTTCCATTCCATCATAACTTAAAAAACCATTTACTAGAAGCTTTTTGAAGTTAAGTAAAATTTTAACAACTTCCATAGCTTGAATTGAGCCAATAGTGCTGACGGCAGGACTTAACACACCTTTTGTCTCACTATTTTTTTCAAATTCAGGAAAAAGACAATTTAAACATGCAGTTTTTCCGGGAAGTATAGTCATCACCTGCCCTGAAAATTCTGTTACCCCGCCGTGAACCAGAATTTTTTTGTTTCTTACGCAGGCTTTATTTAATGTAAACTTTGATTCAAAAGAATCAAAGCAATCGACAATTACATCATATTCTTTTAAAATTTCATCACAATTATCGAGATTTAATCTAACGTGATAGGTCTTTACATTAATGTCAGGGTTATACTGCCCAATCCAGTCTTTTGCAGAGTTTACCTTAGCTTCACCAATTTTTTCAAAACTATGAATAAATTGTCGGTTTAGGTTTGAAATTTCTATGCTATCGTTATCAACAATCCCGATAGTGCCTATGCCAACTGATGTCAGGCTGGAAATAACAGTGGATCCAAGTCCCCCCGCACCACATATTAAAACTTTTGAATTCAAAAGTTTTAACTGACCATCGATATCGATGGCTTTTATAAGAATATTTCGATTATATCTTTTAAGATTATCTTTATTAGGCATTGTTGCAATGAACTAAATTAACTCTTTGTGATATTCTAAATGTCACTATTAGAATATCATATCGGGATAGTTATGTATATTGATGTTGTTTTTAATCCTTATGAATTAAGTTCAAGAGGAGATATTTCAGAAAAAAGTGTAATAGTTATAGATGTTTTAAGAGCAACATCTACGATAGTTTATGCTTTTTGGGGGTATAGAGTAAATGGAATGGACGGACTTCTCGGATGTTCTAAGATTATTCCCGTAGAAACAATAGAAGAAGCAAGAAAATTTGCTGGTGAGGAAGTTTTACTGGCAGGAGAAAGAAATTGCCTTAAACCTGAAGGATTTGATCTGGGAAATTCTCCTTCTGAATATACCCCTGATAAAATACAGGGGAATACCATTATCTTTACTACTACTAATGGAACCAGAGCGTTAAAACTTGCTAAAAATGCAAAATTTGTTACCACTGGTTCGTTTATAAACGCCACGGCATGCATAGATAAAACTTTTAAAAAGCAAAATGATGTTTTGATCTTATGTGCTGGCAGGTCGAATAAAACTACAAAAGAAGATACAGCCTGTGCAGGCTTAATAGCCGGTCAACTTGTTAAGAGGTGTCAGGAAAATGACATGGAAAGCGATCTTTCAGATGCTGCTGATATTGCGATTAAGTTTTTTAATCATTATAAACCTAATATTCAAGAATTATTCAGAACTTCTGAAGCTGGCAGGCATTTAATGGATGTTAATTTAGGTAAAGATTTAAAAGATTGCAGCTTAATAGACCTGTTAGCTGTTACCACTGAGTTTAAAAACGGCTACATTACCGGAGAATTTCTATAAAATATTTGGTGGTACCAAGTAGGGACACATTCGTACAACTCGCAAGCTCATTTACGAATGTAGTCATACCACCCAACTTATGTCATCATCTGAAGCTTTGAAACATATGGACCTAACTTGTAATTATTAGTTAACGGTAGCGCACTACTAAATATTTTATATTGGCCTACGGTTTAAATTAATAGATAATAAGAAATAGTTTTCTAAATTTTAAAAGTATTTTTTCTTTATTTTAGTGAACAAATTGTTGCAATTGTTATTATATGTAAATTTTTTTATGCCTAATTGAATAAATTCATGTAATACAAGGAATAACATGAATATAATGTCGTTTTAAAGTTTATTTAATTTAAAGATAAGGAAGAGTGACAATATGAGAAGGAGTAACTTACGCAGAAAAGCGCAGGGCTATGTCGAATATGCAGCTGTTGGAGCAATAGTTTTAGCACTTACGATAATATCTTTTCCACCGTTATTTTTAACGGCATCAAATAATGTAGCTAATACCTCTCCTGAAGATAAAAATAACGATATATATAAGCAATCAGCATTATTAGGTGTATATGCAGGAGAATTTATTACGGCATTCAGAGTTTTAGAAGAGGATCCTTCTGCATCAGGCTGTGTTGAAGAAATAAAAAATGCAATGAGTGTTCTCAGTGGTATTAATACCACTGGTTCTAGCGAACTTTCCAAAGAGTCACTGGTTAAAATAGTAAGTGCTTTAGGCGATGCAAATCTTTCAGGAAGCTATAATACAAATGCGTCAAGTTTACTAACTTCTACTTGTGGATCCATAGCTGGTGCTGATAGTATTGAATCTATATTAACAAATGAGTTAATTAAATTGGATTTAATGGAAGCCACTTGCGAAGATGTTTGTACTGTAACTACTACAGCCAATACAATAATGCGTGATATGGCTACATTGATAACTAGTGGTTCTGTACCTATGGATGTATTTCTTAATCATCCGGATTCTCCTGTTACTGCAATATCTGGACGTGTACAAGATATATTAACCCAACATTATTATGTAGGTCCTGATACTGAAAAACCTTATGCTACGTATAAAAACGCAATAAACTTGATTGAATATGCTTCTGATCAGGGTTATTTCACACCAGAGATGGCTGGTTTGTATGACACATTGGTGGTAAAACTGGAAGATGCAATGAAAATAAAGCTAAAACCACCTTCATATTACAAGTCTATTTCTCGTCCTGGTTGGGAATCAAAACCCGTATATATTGGCCCGGAAACAGCTTATACACCTCCTTCATCAGATGATGAAGACGATGATAGTTCTGGACCTGTAGTAGCAGATTTTTATTTCTGTGAAGAATAAAAAACGGCTTAAGAGAATATTAAGGATTAAAACATAATATTTAAAATGATTTTTCAGATATAAAGTAAGCTTTTCTACTGGGAATAAAATATTAAATGTGTTTAAAGTCTAAATAGAGTATAGAAGGAGTGAGACAATTGAAGAAGTTTAATAAGCCTTATTTTAGAAGAAAAGCGCAGGGCTATGTCGAGTATTTATCGATATCTTTGATAATTCTAGTTGTTGCAATATTTGCTTTTCCTGATTTATTCAGGACAGTTGCAGATACAATAGCCCGTAGCGCTCCAGCATATAGAAATAATTCTGCTCTTAGCTATACTGCAGTACTTGGGCAATATTCCAATGAATTTATTACTGAATATAGAACTATGGTAACAGATCCCTCAACAGCAGGTTGTGCAGGAGAGATAACTACTGCATTGGCTGTAATTTCAGGTTCTGGTTCTGATATAGATGCTGCACTTGCTAATGATATGAGACTTAAAATGATAAATCTCATAGGAAGTGCTGATGCTACAGGAACTCCTAATGTTACTGCAGCTGATTTGTTAAGTCCTGCCTGTCAGGCAAATCCAGCTGTTGATAGTGTTGAAACAGTATTGGAACAGCAACTTGTCAATATAGACTTATCAGAAGAGACTTGTTCGGATACAGATGAGGTCTGTACTGTTACAACCATTGCAAATGCTATAGGTCGTGAAATGGTTACGCTGATAGATTCAGGAACTATATCAAAAGATATTTTCTTAAGCCACACAGATTCCCCTGTTACTTCAATAGGAATGACTACTGAAGAAATATTGAAAAAATATTATTATGTTGGTCCTGATAGTGATAATCCATATACTAACTATAAAAATATAATTAATCTAATTGACCAGGCTGCTGGTGCTGGACAGTTAACAGCAGAGATGGCAGAGGTCTATGATGTACTAAAGTCAAAACTAGGAGATGCAACTGTAGTAACAAATGATAAAACTACTACCATAACAGATGAAATTGCTCATCCTGAGTGGGAAGCCGTTCCTTTTGAAATTGTTACTGAGCCAACAACTAATACAACTACTGTTACAACTACAACTCCTACTACAACAACCACTACTGTTAGTGAGCCCCCGAAACCACCGCCACCACCATTCTATTTCTGTGGACCCCCTGGCGAGTTGAAAAAGTTTTTAGAATGATGATCGGGTTAAAGCAGGATTTATAAAGAAATAAGAGGTTAAAAACCTCTTATTTCTTTAATCAGATAAACATAGTTTTTTATACTGGCAATATTTCTTTAATGGACAGGGATTAGCCTTATCAAAAATTTTTGTTTCTTCTATTTCTTGTATTTTATTCAGGAAAATCCCTTCATATTCTTTTTCTGCTGAATATATTATTGGAGCAGGATTATCAAGTTTAGGGGTTTTAATATACTGAAAAACTATGTCTTCTTGTTTTAAATCCAGTCCTAAATCCTTATGTCCATTAAAAAACGCATATAAATAAAGCATGCTTTGAAAATCAGTGTCGGGATTTTCAGGGATATTTTGGCCTGTTTTCCAGTCGGCTATTATGTATTTTTGTCCATCGTAAAAAATAGCATCAATTCTACCGTTAATCCAGCATTTAGAATCACCGATTCTTGAATTAAAAGCCCATTCAGTAGCTATTACATCGTTTTTTATTATTGGATGACTTTGTATGGCTTTCCAGTGAGGGGTTATATCTTCATCAATGTTTTTTAAGAGATGATCGATTTTTAACCCCCTTAACTGATAATCAATAAGGGCATGGACAGACTGTCCGAGTTTATAATTATCGTTGAGTTCAGGCCATTTAAGCTCTTTAATATATTTAAAATAATACCTTTTCCGGCATTTTTCCCAGGTATTAAATCTATCGTGATTGTAAGTGTTTTTTTCCATTTCCTTTGCCTTTTAGATTGGTTCTACTGATAATTTTGTGAAATCTTGTTATATGTAATAAATTGTCAAAGAGCAAACACCGTCATCCTGAAGCATAAATCATCAATACTAACTTATAATTGTTGATGTTCAGGATCTTTCCAGTTTATAATTATTTCAATAATACCTCTCTGGATAGATGCTGAAACACCAGGTAGGGACACACCCGTGTGATTCGCAAACTCATCAACGGTTGCAGTCAGTTCAGCATAACGTGCTTTATTTGTAGTATATATGTCTAGCATAAAATATCCTCCGAAGATTCAGGAATATTCGGAGATATTACCGTTTTATTATTGGGTTTATAAAGTCTGGCTTTAGTTTCCTGATGTGAAACCAGATATTCCAGAACTCTGGATGGAAGTACATCATAAGCTTTATTGTATTTAGTTAGTCTTTTGCAGGCAGAACTCATATAAAGATACTTTTTAGCTCTTGTTATGCCTACATAAATAAGTCTTAGAGTTTCTTCCATTTGTTCAATTTTGATTTGTTGTTCTGATTTAGGATTTTCAGCTCCTGAAATGCCGCTTATTTGCTCAAGTAAAACATCTTCAGCTCGGACTTTGGTAAATTCCTGAGAGATGCTATAGGATGTTTCATTCATTTCAGGCATAAATACAGCATCAAATTCATTTCCTTTTGCTTTATGCACAGTCATAAGCTGTACATACCCGCCTAAAGGATTGTCCCCGTCTTCTTCTGATTCAGTAAAGAACCTGACCCCACCAATTTTGCTTTTTTTGCTCAGGTCTTTAAAGTGTTTAACAATGTCAGGAAGGTTGATTATTTTGGCATTATCACTGTAATCTGTGAAGTTGTTTTTGAATTTTTTAACCAGTACAGACAATAAATGCACGTTTGATTTGTCTATTATATTGTCAAAATAATATGATCCCAGCTTTAGAACTAATTCTTCAGTTGGTAAGTAAGAATTCTCCAGCCAATAATGAACATCCCACCAGAAATTCAAGAGAGTTTCAGTAATTATTTCTGTAGAATCATAACTAATAAAAGGTGAGCCCATTTTGTTTTTGAGAAAGTTCACAGATTCAAAATCTTTTTTGATAATTTTAGCATTTATAAATTCCTCATAAAGCTCAAATACAAGCTTGTTATCCCAGGGGTTTTCAATGACTTCGAGGAATTTTAGCAGGAATCTGAATACTTTTTTCTGCTTTAGAGTATCAGTAAAGCAGACGTACTTTATATCGTTTTTCTCAAGATAATTAGCCCACTCAAATACCTGCCAGTTAGCTCTTAGCAAAATTCCACAAGTCGAATCAGGCTCTTGTTCCTGTAATCTTTTAATTTCACTTAATATACAGCTTTTCTCGTTATCAGGAGTTTCGAGTATTTTAAAGTTTAATCCATCTTTAATATCAGGATTCTTGCCATCTACAGGCTCCATTTTAAGATCAAGAAAAGCATTTTTTAAATCATCCTGAGTCTTTGACCAATCGATAAGATGGTTTGCAAGCTCATATAGTTCTTTTGAGCAGCGTTGAGAGCTTAGCATGGAAACACACTGATTATTTTCTATAAAATCCCTGAATCCCTGCACATCTGCATTGGAAAAAGTAGTGGTAATAGCCTGATTCGCATCACCGCACCTGATGAGATTTCCGTGATAGTCACTTATTATAGAGATAAACTCCTGCTGTATTTTTGAGGAGTCCTGAGCTTCATCTTCAATGATAAACCTGTATTGTTTCTGGTAATAACTTCTGATTTCAGGATAATTCCTTAGCAATCTTGTAGCCATTACAAGTAAATCATCAAAATCAATCAAATTTTTACTAGTAAGGGCTTGAATATAACCCTTATACACAGGTAAAAACTCGTTTAATTGCTGGGTTAAATTGTTTTTAGCTACATTCTGCCAGCTAAGATCAGCCAGCTTTGCTCGTGAAATAGCTTTTGCATTAAGCTCCATCCATTTGTTTATGTCTTCTTCTCCAGGAGGGAGATTATTGGAGCATACTTCATATAAAATTCTTGTCCTGTCTGTATCATCACATATCTGAAAGTCTGAACTCAGGCCCAGTTTTACAAAATTATCCTCATCCTGAATAATTTTCATGGCTAAGCCGTGAATGGTGCTTATATAAGGAAGCTCATTCAGGTCAGGACAGCTTCTTTTGACTCTATTCTGGAAAACTCTAGCAGCTGATTCCATGTATGTCAGAACCAGTATTTCATTTGGCTTAACCCCTTTTTTTATTAATTCAATAATTAAAGCCTGCATAATGGTTGTTTTTCCTGCCCCGGGAACGGCAGGAACGGCCATTTTACCCCCGGAATACTCAATAACAGGTCTTTGATCATCTCGAGGAATGATAACTTTAAAATTGGTGTTTAATTTACAGGAACTTTGATCTAAAAACTGCGGTAATATACCTGTATTTTCATTGCCGGAGCTATCAAGCTGGCTTGAGTATGCAATTATTTCCTCATTGGCGCATAAAATCAATTTTCTTAGCAGGTGAGCGGTTTTGTTTAAGGTTAATTCCCTATGAATCTCAGGAGTATATTCCTGTTTATCCCAGTTTTTCTGGAATACCCACGAGTTGTAAAGAGGCCCTGTATCGTCTTTTGTCCATACAGCACTTGATACATCAAGCCAAATTTGATATTTAGATTCAAGTTCAAGGTCAACTATTCTTTGGGGAGTCGCAATAATTACACTGTCAGATTTAATATCCGGTGCAGATGGTGGATTGTCTGATACAACCGTATTTTTTATCTGTATCAGCCATTCTCTTTCAGGGCATTCAGGCCTTTCGTGATTCTCTAGCTTTTCTATGAAATTAAAGAAGCCATCTAAAGACTTTAAGGTTTCATTAAGATCATTCAATTCTGACTTTTCTTTAATTTCAGATGCAGCTAATCTGGTAAAAATTTCGACTATTTGCTCATATAAATTAAGTTGTCTATCTTTTAAATCGTTTACAACATTTATCAGGCTTTGATATTTCTGATTAAGCTCTTCATGTTCAAGGTCTATATCTTCTTTTAGTTTTTTGTTTTTTTTATAACCTTCTATAATGTCTTTGCAGTAGTGAACAGGTATTCCTAATAAGCTTGTAAGAAGGATTCTAACTTCGAATGGCGTTGGTTTAAGTTTCCAGCTGTCATTAATTAACTGTGAAATTATCAGACAACCAAATACTACAGGATTATCAGTCAGTTTCTTAGTCCCTGCAAGAAATTGATATTTAATATGTTCCTGATCGAAAAATTCTACCAGCATGCATTTGATACTCTCATCAATAACAGGAGTAGCGATTATAATATCTTCAGGTTTGGTTTTTTCCGTTTTTATCAGTTCTTTTATCCTGTTTAGTGCTGAATCTAGCATCTGGGCTCTTTTGGTCTCGTTCACCATTTTTATATGTTCAAAAATACTTGATTCATTATGTTTTATTGCTTTAAACAATTTTAAAGCATCATTATAAAGAGCTTTCTTAGTTTCAAGTTTTAATATTTCGGCATTTTTAACCTGTTTTATTTCATTCCATCCATCAGGATAAGCACAGAGATATCCTCTTCTGGTTCCACCATCAGGATCAGCAGTTAGATAAAATTCTTTAGTATTGGGCAGTATAGTTTTTATGAATGATTGAGCTGCATAAGAGAGCTCATCCATATCATCAACAAGCAGATATTTAATCCTTGCAAACTCTTTAGCCAGTTGGGGAGATCTATTTAGTAAAAACAGGAATGTATTTGTCTGTTTTAAGTAATCAAAACTCCTGAAAATCAGTGTTTTATCTTTAAGTTCTTTCAGGGCTTTATCAGCAGGTTCTTTGAATGTTTCATTTAAAAAAGCTGATTTCTGTTCTATTTCTGCTTCTGTAAGACAATTCTCCGTAATAAGCCTGTATCTTCTCAATAATTGATGAATGAGATTTGGATTAGAGTAATAATCAAGAAAAGTATCAGTGAATGTTTGATCCTGATTAATCTCGTTAATGCAGTGCTTTAGTATATATTCAGTAGTTTCCAGTCCGCACAAATTAGGTAATATTACATGTTTATCGCTTTTAGTGACAATTATTTCCTCAATAACAGGCCAGTAATTACGGATATAATTATAAACAATCCCGTTAAACGTATATACGGGAATATCTCCAAAGCCTTTAACCTTGCTATTTAGCAGCTCAGCCTTTATTTTTTCTATGAAAACTCTTTTTTTAAAGCTGTTTGCGCAGATAGCCAATATTTGAGAAGTCGGCACGCCTGAATTGATAAGCTCAATAAATTTGCTTATCAACGTTGAGGTCTTCCCTGATCTTAATGGACCTTCAATATACATCTGAATGCCGTCTCTGCTTGAGTGAATTTAAGTTATCTGGTTTTGGTATTTGCTATACTAATTCTTTCAAAAAAAAGAGCTGACTTAAAGTCTTTGTCCGTTTGTATGTACTGAAACTTAACAAAGCACTAATGTTAAGAAACATTAAGAAACAGTGCTTAAATAAAAATACGATTTAATAATTCTTAATATTACAATTGACGTAGCTTAAATCGTCTGTTAATATATAAAATATATACAAAAGATATGCTGGTTAAAACTCTCAAGTTAAACTGGTTTTAGAAAATTCATTTTTGCAGTTTGTTGTTGTATTTCTGCTTTAAGCATGGCAGTTAAGTAAAGTTGTGTTAGTTTTTACGTGTTAGATTATTAATTTTGTATCTATCAGATACAGTGCTTTTATGTGTTTATTTTATTCATTTATACAAACTGATGAGTTTGTATAAGGGCTTTTTATCTGTCAGACTTTAAGCACTATTTGTTAGAGAGCAGTAAATTAACTTCGTCTGTAGGATTAATGGAAGATTGAAGGAGCTTTGTCATGAGAGAATTCATTGAAAAAGAGTCTGATAAAACTCACAAGGAAGATTGCTCTAATGCAGAGGTTTTAGCTTTTCAGGCCTGTCCTGTAAATCAAGAAGTCCACTATGCAGCTTTTGACGATGCAACAAAATCTTATCTGGCAAGAATACATCGAATTAAGCTATTAACACCCGCAGAAGAGATAGAGTTAGGTAAAAAAATAGCTAATGGTGATATTGTAGCCAAAAGAAAGCTGGTTCAGGCGAATTTGAGGTTAGTGGTAAGTATTGCCAAGAAATATATTAATAATAACCTACCGCTTATTGATATAATTCAGGAAGGAAACCTTGGACTAATGGTAGCTGCTGAAAAATACAACTATAAATTAGGCTTTAAATTCAGCACTTATGCTACCTGGTGGATAAAGCAGTCTATAAACAAAGCTGTTTCTGAGCAATCTCATAGTATGAAGATACCTGTATACATTCAGGAAACCCTTACTAAATTCTCAAAAGTTAAATCAGAGATGGAAAAATTATATAGCTGTCAGGTTGCAATAAAAGATGTAGCCGATAAATTAAGCATTCCTGAATTAAAAATAGAAAACTATTTAAATGCTTTAACCAAACCCATCTCTGTTGATGCCACATTTCAGCTACCTGACGGGAATGAAGCCAGTTTTTGCGAATTTCTGATTGACACTGATTACAAAGTTGATAAGCAGGCTGAGTTTGATTATTTAAAAAAAGATATAAGTAAAATTTTAGATACACTGAAAATCAGAGAGAAGGAAGTCATATCAATGAGGTTCGGCCTCAATAATTCCACAGGCAAGACTCTGGATGAGATTGGGAGAATTTACGGTGTAACGAAGGAATGCATCAGACAAACAGAACTCAGGGCTATTAAACACATGCGATCTGTTTGTCTGAAAGAAGACTTACTCGTGCACTACTTAAATTAATGATTATATGACTACCCGAAAGGGTAGTTTTTTGTTAGATAAATCTGAAATATGATTATTTATATCAAAATCAATGCTATGTTTTGAAATATTTTTTTTTGATATAATATTAATGTAAAAGAAATTTCTAGAAATATTTTGGGTGATATTACCACCTAACGTATGTAAACGATTAAAGCATTGAAGCACTACTTATTTTGTTTTGGAGGTTCAACTTGGATGACAGCAGATAAGGCTCTGGATAAAACAAATAATACTAAAGGAGAGCTCACCGAGTTTGAGAAACTGTTAGAAAAATACGGCTATAACTTTAAAAAAGGTGATCTTGTTAAAGGAAAAGTTATAGGGTATGAATCTAATGGCCTTCTTGTAGATATTGGTGCTAAAACTGCTGCCTTTGTACCTTGTAAGGAAGTATCAAATATTTATACAAAAAATCCTCAGGAAGTTGTTGGGATTGGGGAAGAAAAAGAATTTTTAATAATTAGAGAAGAAGATGAGGACGGCAAATTAACTTTATCACTTAAGAAAGTTGCATCTGCGTACAGCTGGAAACAACTCGAAGATCTTAAAAATGAAGATGCTGTTGTTGAAGGAGAAGTTACCGCAGTTGTTAAAGGTGGTATATTAGTTGACGTTCTTGGCCTGCGTGGATTCGTTCCATCAAGCCATGTTAGAACCAGAGATATTGAAAGTCTTATTGGTGAAAAGATCCAGTTAAAGATTTTATCTGTTGATTCACAGCAAAATAACCTCATCTTATCTCACAGAAAAGTTGTTTCAGAGCAGCAAGCTGAGAACAGAAAAGATGTATTTGAAAGAATCGAAGTCGGTCTGGTTGTTGAAGGTGAAGTAGTCAGACTTGCAGACTTTGGTGCCTTTATAGATATCGGCGGAATTGATGGATTGTTACCTTTATCTCAAATGTCATGGCGTTGGGTAGATCATCCTGCTGATATATTAACCGTTGGTAATAAAATAAACGTTGAGATTATTGGCATAGATCATGATAAACAAAGAGTTAGCTTAAGTCTTAAGAGTCAACAGCCTGATCCTTGGGATGAAGCTGCCAATGTTATAAAAGAAGGTGAAAAAATCACCGGAACCGTTATTAGAATTAAGCATTTCGGCGCATTTATAGAAGTATATCCTGGAATTGAAGCATTACTTCCTTATAAAGAAGTAATGGAATATCAAAACCAGACTGGTGAGGCTCTTGAAGTAGGTAAAAGTATAGAAACTACAGTAGTAAGATTTAATCCAGAAGACCGTAGAATAAGTTTAAGTGTTACTGGTAAAATTTCAGATGAAGAAGTTACAGAATCTGAAGGAGAAGCCGGTACCATGGAAGAAAAGAAAAAGCCTAAGGCTAAGCCTAAAAAGGAAAAAGAAGAAAAGTTTCCATATAAGTCAGATGAAGAAACTCAAGAACCTGAAACTACAGATAATCCAGGTGTAACACACATTTCACCTCCATGTAATGAAGGCTAACGAGTTTTAGAAGCTGTCTTGTTAAAGTCGAATGTTAAAATACTTTGATTCCAAATTCTTTTAACATTTCAACAAGTTTATAAGTGGATATACCAACAATGTTTGTGTAGCATCCACTTATTTCTTTTATAAAGATACTTGCTAAACCCTGTATTGCGTAAGCACCAGCTTTGTCCATTGGTTCGCCTGTTGCAATATAGCTATTTATTTCAGAATCTGAGAGTTCTTTAAAGGTTACATTGCTGGTGACTGAGTTTGTCAGGGTTTTGCCTGTTTCAGTATCTGTAATTGCTATAGCGGATATGACTTCATGAGTGGTTCCGCTTAGCATTCTCAGCATATTAAAAGCATCTTGCTTATCTTTTGGTTTGCCAAGAATTTTATGATTTACGACCACTACTGTATCTGAGCCGATAATAACAGCAGGGTAGTCTACTTTTTCTTTAACATCCATAACCTTATCAAGGGCTAATTGCTCTATTAGTTCGCAGGAAAATGTTTTGCCTTCTATGATTTCTTCAACTTTTGAGGGGATAATTTCAAATTTAAGTCCCAAATTTGATAACAGTTCTTTTCTTCTGGGAGAGGCCGAAGCCAAAATTATTTTTTTATCTGCCATATTTTTATCCGTCTAATAATTTTAATTCTTTTTTTATTTTACAAGAATCAGGATAAAAAACATTATCTTGTGATATTTATATCTTTCAACAATTGTTTAAATTCCTGAATTTTATCAAAATAACACATTGTCATTCTAAGCTAAAGTAGGGTGGGTATCTGAGTCAAGCATAGCTTCAGTAATACAATTTAATTACTTACCCACCAGCACCAAGCTAGGCACTGTCATTCTTGAGCAAAGCGAAGAATCTTTTTATGCCGTAATCCTAACGCTTCCTTACTTTTCTTTATTTTTACTGCAACAAAAATAAAGAAAAGTAAGCAAAAGAAACAAAAACCCGCGACCATTTACGGCTGTTGGGAACTTGGTTTATTGCTTATATTCCATAACGCACCAAACTCGCTGCGCTCAAACAAGTGGTGCTAAAGCTCATATTCGGCGTTCAAGCATCCGTAAGTAATTATTCTTTTATCAATTTAA
>DNSU01000151.1:0-476 GCA_003499585.1 Cyanobacteria bacterium UBA9579
AGGGGATAATTTCCTCCCGGTACATATGCGCCGATCCTGTTTAGAGGAATTACTTTATGTCCTAGTTTTATTCCATCTATATCAATTTCTATGTCTTTTAGAGTATCAAATTGTGTTTCTGCAAAGTTTCTTATGTTTTTTATAGCAGTATTTAGACTATCAATAACATCTGCAGGTGTTTCTTCTAAAGCTTTATCAATTTCAGCCTGACTTACAGCGAGTTCTTTGATTTCACCGTCTCCAAACTTTTTACTGTATTCAATTATACTTTTATCCCCGTAGCTTTTGACATTTGAGATTATTTCGGGGATTATTTCAATATCAGGAAAGTCTTTATACTTAAAGAAATCCTCTGTTAGCTCGTTTTTAGTTATTATTTTCATGATTTACCTGTAAAATTACTGCTCTTTTTGGATAGTTCTGGACTTGATCCCAGATAACAATGATAAAGTATTGAGATCCTTCACTGCGTTCAG
>DNSU01000151.1:560-876 GCA_003499585.1 Cyanobacteria bacterium UBA9579
GGATGACAATGGCTAAACCGCTATTTTCTTCTTGATTCTAGCTGATCAAGCACATCATTAAGTGTAACGTCATTTTTAACCATGAAAGTTAATACAAAGTATAATAAATCAGCTACTTCCCAGGATAGTTCTTCTTTTGTATTGGAATGAATTACCTCAAAAGCTTCTTCATTGATTTTTCGTTTTAACAGCATTTCATCTTCAAATAATTTAGCGGTAAAGGAGCCTTCTGGTAAATTTTTAAGCCTGTCACTGAGAACATTATAAAGAGATTTCAAGTTAAATTCTTTGTCTTCAAAGCAGGAATAGCGTCCTG
>DNSU01000151.1:947-19692 GCA_003499585.1 Cyanobacteria bacterium UBA9579
CCTGTGTGGCATGCCACACACTTTTGATCAACGATGTAAAGTAGGGCATCTTTATCGCAGTCATATTTTGCTCTGATTAGCTTTTGAGTATTGCCTGAAGTTTCACCTTTTGTCCATAATTCTTTTCTTGATCTTGAGTAATAAGTGGCTAAGCCTGTTTCCATAGACTTTTTAACTGAATCTTTGTTGCTGTAGCCCAGCATCAATACTTGTTTTGAATTTATATCCTGAGCAATTGTAGGGATAAGTCCGTTACCTTTTTTGAAATCCAGTAAAGCGTTATAAGCATCAGATAAGTTTATTTTTCCTGTATATATACTCATGCCAAGCTGGCAGCTGGCATTCATTTTGTCCAGCTCAACAATTTCATCAATTGTACTTATTCCACCTGCTGCAACCAGTTCTTTATCCGTAATTGATCTTATCTGTCTTATGGCATCAAGATCAGTGCCTGACATCATGCCTTCTTTTTCTACTATTGTGTATAGATATCCAGAGCATAAATTGTCAAATCTTGATACATAATCTGCAGGAGTGGCATTTATTTCTTTCATCCAGCCTTCAGTTACTATTTTGCCTTTATTAGAGTCGATAGCAACTATGACTTTATCCTTTGGTAGCAGGCTTAAGAAATATTCAGAAGCTTTTGTGCCTATTATTATTTTATTTGCCCCATAAGAAAGTATTTCTTTAGCTTTCTCAACTGATCTTATACCTCCTCCGACTCTGCAGGGAGTTATTTTGCATAATTTTTTAATCGTTTCTAAGTTATTGCCTTTGCCCATTGCTGCGTCAAGGTCGATTACGGCAATTTCTCCAAATCGTCCAAAATATTCTGCTAACTCAAATATATCTTCTCTTTCCAGAACCTTTTTTTTGCCCTGCTCCAGCTGAACGGCTTTTCCATCCATTATATCTATACTTGGAATAATCATTTATAGTCCTTTCTACTTTAATCTGGTAGGAATGCCTTTATTATACAGAAAATTCTTTAAATCNNATACTTGGTATAATCATATTTATCACCCTCTTTAATTATAGGCGTACTGGGATTGCATTTTCGTGCAAAGCCTTTTTCAGGCTTTTTATAGGTAAAGTATCGTAATGAAAAATTGATGCTGCAAGAGCGGCATCAGCTGAGCCGTTGGTAAAAATATCTATAAAATGATCAATGACAGGGCCTGCCCCACCTGAAGCTATTACAGGTAAATTTGAATTCAGGGATACCATGGATGTTAATTCAAGATCAAAGCCTTTCTGTGTACCGTCGGTATCCATAGAAGTAAGCAGAATTTCACCTGCTCCTAGTTTTTCAATAGTTTTTATCCAGTCTCTAACTTTTATATCTGTTTTTTTCTGCCCTGCATTTATGTATACATACCAGTCATCAGATTCTCTTTTGGCATCAATTGCGATAACCACACATTGACAACCAAAAGCCTGTGATGCTTGAGTAATTAGCTCAGGGTTATTAACTGCTGCTGTATTAAGACTGACTTTATCAGCTCCCGCAAGTAAGATGTTTCTTATATCTTCAATGGTTCTTATGCCGCCTCCAACAGTGAACGGGATAAATACCTGTCTGGCAACTTGCTCCACAACTTTCAGCATAGTTTGTCTGCCCTCATTTGTGGCAGTTATGTCCAGAAATACAAGTTCGTCAGCACCTTCATCAGAATATTTTTTTGCAAGGCTAATAGGATCACCTGCATATTGCAAGTTCTGAAAATTGACCCCTTTAACAGTTTCACCATCTTTTACATCCAGACAGGGTATTATTCTTTTAGCCAGCATATATTTTCTCAAATTAAACTAATAATTAATTATAACTATTTGCGTGAAAATTTAGTAGTATAGAGGATTGTTGAGCTAGAATTTGCTCTCTAAAACTTTAGTTCAAAGCTGGGATGTTATTAGAGGAGCCTATGTGCGATGTCAATTTGGCTGCACATCAGCGACGAGAATAATATCCCAGCTTAGCAGCCAATGTTACCAGAAATTTCAAGCCACTTTTTAATGTGATTGCGGCCAACTTCACCGCTTCTTTCAGGGTGAAACTGAAATGCAAAAACATTATTATGCTCAATTGCGGCACCGAATTTGAAATAATAATCGGTATAAGCTGAAATAATACTTGTATCTTCAGGGATAATGTAGTATGAGTTAACAAAATACACGTAATCATCAGTTAATATACTGTTATTTAGTGTTGTATTAAGTTTATTCCAGCCGATTTGAGGAATTTTCCCCCATTTAAACTTTAAAACTTTCCCTGGGAATATTCCTAATCCTTTATAGTCAGGAGCTTCTGCGCTTTCATCAAAAAGTATCTGTAACCCAAGGCATATACCGAGAAAAGGCGTTCCTGATTTGATTTTTTCGATCAGTGGTTCAGTCAAGCCTTTTGAATTTAGCGATTCCATAACCTGCCCAAAATGCCCGACTCCCGGAAATATTATCCTTTGAGTATTAAGGATATCTTCTTTTTTGTCAGTAACAGTGTAGGTTTCGCCAAGAACATCGAGTAAATTAGTTATACTCTTTAAGTTTCCGGCTCCATAATCTAAAATAGTTGTATTCAATCAAGCCATCTCCTGATAATGTTTCAAATGCTATATAGTCCCTTTAGTAGAAGGAATGCTTTGTGCATGTTCTTTATTTATACTGCAAGCAGTATCTAATGCTCTTGCAAATGCTTTAAACATTGATTCTATAATATGATGCGTATCTTCCCCGTATAATTGGGTTATGTGAAGAGTCGACATACTGCCGACGGAAAAACTCTGGAAAAAATGCCCTGTTAAAACCGTTTCAAAATCTCTAACCTTCTCTTCCACTATTTCTGCATCAAAATTGCAATAAGGTCTGCCGCTTAAGTCGATAGAACATCGGGTTAAAGATTCATCCATAGGAATAATGGTAAATCCATAGCGGTTTATTCCTTTTTTATCACCAAGAGCATTTTTGAAAGCTTCTCCCAGTGCTAAACTTGTATCTTCAACTATATGATGAGGGTCATTATCGTGTGATTTTATATTTATTTCAAGATCAAAATATCCGTGGGATGCTAATTGATCAAGCATATGATCAAAAAATTTGATGCCTGTATTGATTTTTTTTGCACCTGTACCATCAAGATTAAGTTTAATGCTTATCTCTGTCTCAAGGGTTTTTCTTTCTACCGTACTTTCTCGCATAATTTGCTCCTATTTAATGGTGCCAATTAGTTCCTCTATATTATTTAATACTACCATAGCTCCCTCTGATAACAGCTTATTTCTCAAATTTTCGCTCTTATCCTGTGGTGGAAGAATGCCAATTCCCTTGACTCCTGCTTTTCTTGCAGCAATCATATCATCAGATGTATCGCCCAGATAATAGATATTTGGGGTAGATATTATATTTAATATCTGGTTTAATCCGTGTGGGTCAGGTTTATGGAAGCCATCAGGGACATCATCCATAGTTATAACCATGGAGAAAAGATCTTCCATGTTCCACCTTTTAATCACAAATTCTGCTTCAGCCTTAGGTCTGCCTGTAAATATAGCCAAATCATATTTTTTAGCTAAATTTTGAAAGAAATCAGGCTTTGTAAGTAGATCTTCATTTAATATAAATCCATTTCCATCATTCCAGTATAATTCCTGAAATTTATCGATAATTTCCTGTTTGGGGATATTAAACCCCGAGTTTTTAAGTAGATATTCAGTTAAATCCCAGTCATTATTAAGCCCACCCTGATTTTTGGCATGCTGGATTTGCTCAGGAGTAATATCTTGTTTTGAAAAATGCTTATAAGTTTCTCTTATTGCGATTCTATAGGAGTTTGTTGTATCAATAAGCACTCCATCCATATCAAAGACTATTAAATCACGATCTTGTATAACATTAAGAAGTATTTGAGCCTGCTCAGGAGCAGGTAATGTTATCCTGAAGCAATTTTTAATATCAGGATTATTCTTAAAATATTTAACTTTTATTCCTGAATTTAAGAGCCTTTTATAAATAAAATCAGCCTTTTCTCCAAAGTCTGCCAGTAGAAAATTTCCTTCACTTGGATAAACTGCTTTAGCTATATCTTTTAAGCCGTTGCTTAAAAGATATTTAGATTCCTGTATCTGTTTTTTAACAGATACAATATGCTCTATATCTTCCAGAGCCGCAATGCCGGCTTTGGCTGCTAGTGTATTAACACTATAGGGGCTTATAGCTCTTTTAAGATAATTAATATTTTGTTTATTTGTAATAATATAGCCAAGTCTGAGACCTGCCAGAGCAAAATCTTTAGACATTGATCTGGTGATAATTACATTATTATATTGGCATGCCAGATCAACGAATGTTTCCTTGGCATATGTTGAATATGTTTCGTCTATAAGTATTATGCTGTTCGGTGCGGTATTTATGATCTTTAATAGATTATCTCTTGATATAGCATCACCTGTAGGACTGTTGGGTGTAGTAATTATAATTAATCGTGTTTTTTCGTTGATTTTATTAATAAAATCAGCTACAGGAAATACCCATTTTTCCTTATACTTGACTTCCTGATAATTGCATCCTGCAGTATTTGCATAAATTTGTGGCATGGAAAAAGTTGGAGTTACTGTTAATACGGTATCTCCCGATGCCATAAAAGTGTCAAAAATATATTTTATTGCCTCATCAGCACCATTCGTAGGTAAAATCATTTCCGCAGGTATATTATTATACTCAGCGAGCTTGTTAATGAGCTCACCGTATGCAGGATAAAACCGTATATCTTCTTTGCTTATGTTTTTCAAAGCTTCAATTACTCTTAGAGATGGACCTATAATATTTTCATTTAAGTCCAGCTTCATCAGGCAATTATCCGGATAAAGAGGTGGTTCATAACCTTGAGAATCCAGTAAAGTCTTTTTAGGCTGAAGCATTTTTACCTCTAATTGTATTCTTCTGTCAGTTCGTCTGATAGATCAAGGCCGTGAGTGGTCTTGCCCCAATCCATAGTTCTTTTCATAAAGATTATTTTGAATATAATAAACATAACTATTGGTGGCCACATAATGACAAAGTAGATAACTGTTTCTAAGGCTTGTTTTAATGCTTGCCAGAAGCTTAGTTTATTGTATTTTCTTAAGCTATAAATTAATCCTGAGAAGAAAAATATAAATACAGCAGGCATTACGGTAAGAGAGCTCAGAATGTTGTGATCAACGCCTCTAATAACTTTTATTCCCTGAATAAACCACTCTGATGCCAGCCATATAGGAAGCACAAATTCTGAAATGTATGCCCACATATCAAGTTTTACTCTAAATGATGCTTCTTTTGAGAATATAACCTGAGTAAAATAATCCAGATATCTTCTAATACTGCCTTCTACCCATCTTCTTCTTTGTTTTGCAAGTGGAAGTGGCTTGATTACACCTTCTTCATATACTTCTGCGTCAGTGCAGAATCTGATATCCCAATTTTTTAAATGTAATTTTGTTGAAAGATCCAGATCATCAGTAATTGTATAATTATTCCAGCCGCCAACATCAATAAGAGCTTCTTTTTTAATTAATTGCCCATTGCCTCTTAATTCTACAGCCCCTTTTATGGCATCTCTTCCTAACTGAAAATGCCCATCCAGAGTGTACTCATTATTTTGGCAACGTGTTAGAAGGTTATAATCTTTATTACTGATAATTTTTCTTGCCTGAACAGCGCCCGTGTCAGGATCAGATAGGCAGGGTAAAATTTTCTTAAGAAAATCGGGATTTATTTTTGCATCTGCATCAAATACACAGATAACTTCACCCTGAGTGTTCTCAAGAGCCTCGTTTAATACAGCTGACTTGCCCGGAAAAGCATCTTTATCCCTTATGTAATATTTAACCCTGTCAGGATGTTTCTTGCTAAGTTTATCCAGGACTAATACTGTATTATCAGTGCTTCTGTCATCTATAACTATAATTTCATACTTGTTATAATCCAGAGAAAGTATATTTAATACTGTATCTTCAATTACACTTTCTTCGTTATGGGCTGGTATTAAGATACTTACGAATGGTTCATAATTAGTATCCAGTTTTGGTGGATGCTTTTTAAATTTTCTTTTTTGATGATATTGTGCTACGTGTATTAAAAGCGCATAAAAACCCATAAACCCCAGCACAATATAAATAGAAGATGGTACCGGGATATATTTTTGAAAAATGAGTAAAAATATCCAGAGAAGAATTAATAATATTGCTAATGTTATTCTATCTTTCAATTTTCTTCCTTTTCCCAGCTTTTCTATATTTTAACTTAAATTATAAATTTAAAATATATTTTGTTGGCAACAAATATTTAATAAAGCATTCGTGCGCAGTATTCACGAAGAACAGAGGCTGCTACTTTTCTGCCCTGTATTTCTTTTGCCAGATTTGCAAATTTTTGTGCGTTTTCAGTATATTTTGACTCATTAAGTATCTTTTTTATAGTCTCGCTTAATTTATCAGCAGAAAGTTCATCATACTCGATTCTCATTGCCACTTCAAGCTCATGCATCTTTTGTGCATTATTTTCCTGCTCTATCTGTTTAAAATCAGGTATTACTATAGATGACTTGCCTAGAGTCATTAATTCCATTGCCGTACTGTGTCCTGCTTGAGTAATTATTAAGTCAGCAGCCTTTAAATACTGAGCAAGGCATGGTACCATGCCAATAATTCTTACATTATCAGGTAAATTGTCTACATTAAAGTTTGTAAATATATCAAAATTTATATCCGGCAGGATTTTGGCTACTTGTAAAACATTATCAAGAATAGGTCTTCTGTATGCATGCCCGCCCAAAGTCACAATTACATAAGGTTTAGTATTATCAGGTTTTTCTACAGGAATAATTTCTTCCTGGTCCCAGGCTACGAGTGGCCCTACAAATCTTGTGCGTTTTTTAACCTTGTAGTGTTTGCTTAAATTAGGCAAACAGATTGTATAAGGTGGAGGAAAGTCTGGTATCAGAATTTCTTCAGCTGAGCTCAACCATGTTTTCATTATCCAGTCAAAGGATTTTCCAAAAACTCTGACTAATGCCGAGTCTTTAGCAAAGAAAGGATAAAAAGCGCTCTGGTTAGTTATAGTAACACAGGGCAAACTGAGTTTGTCAGCAGCTATAACGGGGACCAGCCTTCCATCTGCTACTACACAGGATGCGCCACTTTCCTGAATTATTTCCATTTCCTGCTTAACAAGCTGATTGAATGTTAAAGCCCAGGAATGATTCTTGATAATAGTTTTTCCTACATTAAATGCTCCCTGGTCTCCAATTAATTTAAGTTCCTGTGGTAGTTTTACGCAGGGATATCCGGTTGATTCTAATCTCTCGTAAGCATAATTATAAGTACCAACCAATATTTCATCAGGGGAAAACTCTTTTATTAATGCCATAGCACGACTAGAGTGCCCTAGTCCCTCACTGCTGATAGATAAATAAATTTTATCTTTTAAAGTGAAAGATTTATCTCTTCTAATGTATTTCTTTATATATTTGCGTAATAGTGGCATTTAATTTTGATCACTCCCTGTTATTTGCCTTAAATATGCTGATATCATAATAAGGCAAATTTGTTAATTAAGATGCAAATTAATTTAAAATCTCATCAATAACTTACTACTTTTTTTCTTGTAAGTCCATATATACCAAGAAAAATTAAAGGTACTCCTATAATGATAAGCGTATTAATTACGCCTATCATATCTGCACCAAATGCTGCAAATAATACGGGTAGCGTTGAGGAAGTGCTTAACATTGTAAACTGCACTCCAAAAACTTTCCCCCTCATATCCTCTGCAACAGAACTATGAATAATTGTTTGAACCGGTATAGCAATTAATGCAGCTCCTAGCCCGATAAGTGATGCTACAGCATATGTAAAAATCATTCTATAAGTTAAAAGAAAAGGCGCTAAATGTATCTGCACAAAATCATATCCGGGAATATTTATACAAAGATGATTTGGAATTAGTCCTACAGTTGATAATAGAACCAGATTTATGCCAATTATAGTAAAGCCTGAAAATATTGACAGATATTTATTAACATTTCTCAGGAATTTTCCGACAATAAAAGACCCAATAACCATGCCAAAACCGCTAAATGCAATTATATAAGCAAACTTTTGTGCGCCTAGAGCCGGATTGCCAGGATATAGCTCTTCCTGACTAATGCTAATAGAAAGTATAGACAGCATTACGATGATTGAAAACAATGTTGCCAGCTTTAGCATTGCCTGAAATATAACGGGGTTGTTTTTGATATAAATAAATCCTTGTTTTAATTCATTTATAAAGCCTCTGACTGTTTTTCTGGAAGCGCAGGTGACTTCTTCTATAGGTTGGTATTTCATGAATGATAAAAATATTGCAGAGATAATAAATAAACCGGCGATTCCCCAGTGAACTGAATTTAATCCGAAAATATTTATCAATGGGTCTCCAAGTATAAAGCCAAATATTAATGACCCCATCATGGTTGTTGTAAATAAGGAATTTGCAGCAAGGAGCTGATATTTTTTGACCAGCGCAGGAATAGAACTGGCTTCAGCCGGTACAAAGAATTGTGTTACCGATGAAACCAGAAAAGCTAAAACATAAAGCCCAAACAGTGTCCCGCTAAATAGTGGTAATAAAGCGATTAATATGGCCCTTAAAATATTAGTAGCTATTAATGTGTATTTCTTATTCCATCTGTCTATAAAAACCCCTGCCATTGCGGTTAAAAGTACAGCAGGAATAGTAAAAGCAATATAGAGATAACTTTGTAATGTTGTTGATGTGCCAAATGAACTTGCAATGACAGCTACAAAAACAACAAAGATAACTCTATCTGCAAGTTGTGAAAAAACTTGTCCAAGCCAGAGTGATAAAAAATCTTTATTTTTCAGGATAGCTCGGTATCCTTCTGACTTATTAAATGGAGATGTTTTTGTATTTTCCTGCATTGAAGGTTCTTCTATCTCAGCTTCATCTTTTGTCTCTGTTAACATAGGCATTCAATTAATTCCGGTGTCTTTAGTTTTTTATCCGATCTGATGGATATATATTCTTTCAGCAGTTTGAAACTATAATCAAGAGTTAATTGATTTACTGCGATTTTATCATCTAAAACATCTATATTATCAAATAATACTTCAGGAAAATCAGAAGTCATAGCATCTTTTAAAATTCTTATAATATTACTGTCCAAATCAGAAGTTTGATACATTTCATTTCTGCAAGAGCGACATACTACTCCTCCTGATTCTGCCGAGAAGAAAAAGTAATTTCCTTGAATTTGATTTGTGCACTTTACACAATTATTCAGCTCTACAGCATAACCTAATTGATGCATTAATCTTAATTTGAACCTGATTACTGTCCATAAAATATCCTCTGTGCTTGAAGATAATGATATATTTTTTAAAGTTTCAAAGAATATATCATATATTTGAGCACTGTTAGAATCATTTTCGAGCCCAAAGGTGTTAATTAATTCTGCACAGTATATGGCGTAAGTTAATTTTGTGATGTCTTTTCGGATTTCTTTAAAACCGTCGACTAATTCAGCCTGACATACAATGTCAAGTTTTTTTCCTTTTGCAAGAAAGACTTTATTGGCATTAAGAGTCTCCATTCTGCCGCTAAGCTTGCTGGTAGGCTTTTTTATTCCTTTTGCAACACAGCGAATTATGCCGTGATCTCTGGAATACATTACCATTATTTTATCTGATTCCGCCAGATTATATGATTTTAGGTTTATTGCCTGAGTTGTATAATTTGCCATATCCCAATTTTATCCTTTTAAATATTGGTGATACCAAGTAGGGACACATTCGTACAACTTGTAAGCTCGTTTACGACTGCAATCATATCACCTAACTTAATAACTAAAGTATTAAGAGCATTATTAACATTTTTAAATGAGCTAAAATTCTCTATACATATAAATTTTACCATAAATCTGCCTGTAAATTATTATTTATAACTATGGTTTTGTGGATTTTCATAAAATGGTATTTTTAAGTTTACCTCCGAGTTAAAAGTTTCGCAATTAGTTATAAGTAAAAAATTCCATTTATTAATAATTTTGACTAAAATAGTCTTTAGCCTCTATTAATGATACATATAATTATATAATTTAAAGTTTGATTTATTAAACTTGCATAAAACAGGGTATTACCTACCAGGATACAGTAAAGGTGTTATTTAAAGATTAACTCGTATTGTATCTCAGCTGGTTAATATAAAAATCTGGGTTTTCTCTTATAATAAATCCGGTTTATAAGAGAAAATTGAATTTTGATGAATCATTTTAAATTAGAAAATAATAATTTTAAAATATTTATCAAGAACTCGAGAGCAGGATTGGAAAGTCAGTTATTCGAGCCGGATTTTGATATTCCTGAAATTAAAGAATTAATGTTAAAAAATCCTGTCCCCTCTTATGTAAAAAAGCTAATAAGGGCACTGGATCGTTTGACTGTAGAAGATAGAATTATATGGTCTGCAGACTTTGAAGGCTTTTTTAGGGGGGTTGTGGTTAAAGACTGCAGGTTTTCGAATTTTAAAATAATTGTAGAACACGATAGTCCTATGGATTTTGATGATTATAATATTGATAATTTAAATGATTTTGATTCGGCTTACAGAATAAGTCTTATTAAAGATGGAGTAGGAATTAAGAAGTTTGAATATATTATTAACCTGGAAATAGATAACGATGAAGTGATGCATCTTTTTGATACTATTGAAAGAAAACAGACACAGCTAAATAACTGATTTTTCTCTTATAATACCAAATTTCATTAAATAAAGTATATTTATTCTGTCGGTGCTAACGCACGAACTTAAGTACTCGCTGGAATGATTGAGGACTTAAATAGGTGACCTTGTCACTGCCGTAGGCATCAAGGCTCCTACATAAACATACTTTATTTTCATACTTGATAGAACACGATTTGGTATAAGCTATGCTAATATTATTAAAATATAATACCAGATGAATTAATCTGCTTTTACTGTTGGAATAGAGTTTGTTATAGCTTCTATTAGTCTTGAAACACCAATTATTTCAATTTTATTATTGGAGTTTTTCAAAGGCAAGCTGGACTTTGGAACTATGGCTTTTTTAAATCCAAGTTTTGCAGCTTCATTGATTCTCATATCAAGCTGTCTTACGCTTCTTATTTCTCCGGATAATCCAATTTCACCTATTATAACGGTTTCAGGATCTACTATTACATTTCTGGCACAGGTGGCAACAGCTAAAGCAACACCTAAATCTGCTGCGGGTTCCTGAATGTCTATTCCTCCAACTACATTTATATAGACATCGTGTTTACTCAGATTAAGTCCGACTCTTCTTTCAAGAACAGCTAATATCTGTAGCACTCTGTTATATTCAATACCTGTTGCTACTCTTCTTGGAGAAGAATAAGAGGTCGGTCCAACCAGTGCTTGAATTTCTACCAGAAGAGGTCTTGTTCCTTCGCTGGTTGCAATTACCACACTTCCAGGAGTTATGGTTTTGCACCTTTCTGCAAGGAATAATTCGCTTGGGTTTGTAACTTCAATAAGCCCATTATCTTCCATATTAAATACGCCGACATCATTAGTGCTTCCAAAACGGTTTTTGATAGTGCGCAGCATTCTATATGACTTGTATCTTTCTCCTTCAAAGTAAAGGACCGTATCTACCATATGTTCAAGGACTTTAGGCCCTGCTATCATTCCGTCTTTTGTAACGTGCCCTACTATGATAATTGTTGTCCCTGTAGTTTTTGCAATAGTCATTAAAGTATTGCAGCACTCTCTAACCTGGCTTACACTTCCGGGGGAGCTTGTTATAGATTGGCTATATATTGCCTGAATGCTGTCTACAATTACAATGTCAGGGTTTAAATCATTTATTTTTGCTTGAATTTCTTCTAAACTTGTTTCAGCGTATATATATAACTTGTCTGAATCAACATTAAGTCTGTTTGCTCTTAGTTTTATCTGTCTTGCGGATTCTTCTGCTGAAGCATATAAAACTTTAAGGTCTCTATTTGCTAATGTATTGCAAGATTGAAGAACCAGAGTAGATTTACCTATCCCAGGATCTCCTCCTATTAGCACTAGTGAGCCTCTTACAAGACCGCCCCCTAAAACACGATCATATTCTTCCATTCCTGTAGAAAAACGAATTGTATCGTCCAGAGTTACATGTTTTAGGAGCTGTGGAGTTGATTGAGTCAGATTATTTAATAGTAAAGGTTTTTTATTATCAAATTTTTGAATTTTTTCTTCTGTTAAAGTACCCCACTCTCCGCAGTCCGGGCATTTGCCAAGATATCCGGATGCTTCATAGGCACAATTTTGACATATCCATTTAGATTTTATCTTTGCCATATACTTATACTCCAAGTGTTTCCAATAATATTATACCTTTTATTTGGATTTTCGTTAAAAAATCTATTTTAAAGATGCAAATATTTCATATCGTTTGTAAGATATTAATTATTTGTAACAATAAATCAGAATATAAATTATTCGTATCTTTAATGTAAAAGTTTAAAAACTTAAGCTGTGATTTATTATTGAGTTATTTCGCAGGCTATATATGTTGAAGTAGTTTATTGTAAATAAAAGTAAATAATAAAGATTGTATTTAGCATGTTTTTTTATTGAGTGACGTTTTAACAGTACCAAATACATGTGTGTTAGAGGTTGCGCATGATAAAGACAAATATAAATCCTAATTTAAATGCATTCCAGCATAATATCAATTTTAAAAAGTTAGCTGAAGATTTAAAGGCTAAGAATATTGATAATGCTGAAAAAAAAGATATAGAAGCAGAGCATGACCCTAAGTTATATGATAGTATTCATAAAGCTCATGATGAAGTTTTACCATCTGATTTGAGAACTAAATTTAGAGTTAATGTCAATCAGGCTTCTTCTCTTCCTGAATATGCAGTCAGGGGCTTAAAAGGTGATCCTGATGCTAACTTCTTTGAGTTTTTACAATTAGCAAAGATTCCATATTATGTCGGCGGTCCGGTTTTAGCGTGGTGCTTTGCAGCAGGGGGTAAAGCTGCAAAAGAAGTTACACGTCAAAAAGCTGTTGGTGTTGGTCTTTTTTACCTTGCTGCCATAATGGCTGGTAAGGCTGTCAACATTCCTGTGAAAATGTTCAGGGGAGTTGATCTGGACCAGTCCTATAAAAAGATTGTAAGGTTAAGAACAAGAACACCTGATGGTTTGTCTCCAATGAGAAAAGAATACCATAAGGTTTATGAAAGTATTGATTTTACTTATCTTGATTTATTACGTCAGGGAGAAGATAAAGCGATTCAGAACCATAGGATTGTAAACAGGACTTTTGATTCTATTGCTAGTAAAATGGGGTTTAGTAAAAGTCTCAATGACTCTGATTCAGCAGTAAAACCTAATATTAAAAAGTTAATTATAATGTCAAGAGCCTGGAAATATGCTCTGACAGTTCCATACGCAGCTTTAGCTATCGGGCTGTCTTCACAGGATAGTTGGAAAACATTGGGCAATAATTTAAAAGGTGATTTCATTAGAAATTCACTTGTGAATAAGCAGGGAATAAGTCCATTAAAGAATATTCTTTTCCGAGCAAAAGGGGCTGGCCTGACTTTAAAAGGTCATTTATGGAATACATTTAAAAGCAGTGCAAAAGATTTCTGGAATGGAAAAGGAGCTGCAGGTATTGGGAAGTACTTTGGAAAAATAACTATGATAGGTGCTTTAGCTGCTACGCTAGTTGCAAATTGGACTATTCTTAAAAATAGCTCCTTAAAAGGTGAAGATGTGCTGGATGCTGCTAAGTATCCTGATGCTATAAAAGAAAAAAGACATAACCTTATACATAATGCATTTGACGTAATAGGTAAGACCAGGGTTTAGGGAGAAAAAAATAGGAATGGTAAGATCTATCCAACAAAATAATAATTTTACCAGTGCGCAATTTCGCGCACAAAGTGCCATTCTTAGCAATCGCAGTCAGTTTGTATCTGATGTGTTTAAGGATTTTTATTTCATTAAACCCACTGCCCTCCCACCTAAAGGTCAGCTTATACAGGGAAGTATGCTTCCAAAACCTAAAGACCTCTATAATGAGTATAAAGATGCAGCAAAAACTTTCTACAAAGCTTTAAAAGGGGAAGGCGGAGATTATCAGATTGGTAAATTAAATGATTCAGCTGTTGGTCTTGGAAGTTTAGCCATTGCATCTATACTTTCCTCTAAAGGTGCAACTCCTATGGCAAAAACAATGGAATTTGTAGGTTTTGGAACCTGGTTTTTAGCTATGTCCATATGGCCTAAATTCTTTGTCGGAAAGCCTCTAAAAGCACTTACGGGAGTTGATATCAATCAGGAATATATCGATAGTCAGGGAAGAAAAAAGAGATTCTTTGAAGATCCGCAGTATCATCCATGGGATCTTATGAGTGACAAGCAAATAAATGAAGTGGGTAAAAAACTTAGAATCCCTGAAAATATAGAAAGCCGCAAAGAAGTTATCCAGAATAAAATGACACAAGTTGCTACACAGGCAAATACTTTATGGATGTTAACTGCCGGATTCTCAACACCTATTTTATCAAGTTTAATAGCTGATCAGTTAAGAAAACCGATTAAAACAATTATTGGTCTTGTTAATACTGAGATAGCCAACGTTAAGTTGAAGGCTGCTTCTGGAGCGACTGATTTTATCAGTAATTTTGTAAATAGACTTACTGATATGAAAATGGTATCAAATGAGAAAAAGTTAAATGAGCTGCTTGCTCAGGGAAATACCGCAGGAATAAAAGACTTCTTTGCCGGTGTAGCCAGGAAATTCAATTCTAATGAGATCAGATCAGCCTTATCAGAAAAAGCAGCAGAAGTTAGCAAGAATACAAATAAAGAAGAAGTCTTAGGCTTTTATAAAAACGTGCATAACTTGCTCAAGTCAGAAAAAGCATTATATGGATATCAAAAAGCGAGTTTGGTCAATAAAATAGGAAATTCCTGGATAGATGTTTCCAAAAATATTCTAAAAACTTTAAAAATGCCAAAAGATGTAATGAAAAAACTGGCTGATGCTAATACAGGACAGCGTGCCGACATTATTGCACAACATCTGCATGGTTTAGGGGCTGAAGAACTTGGTAAAATTGCCAATGATGCTGGAATAATCCCAAAAGGGCCTGTCTCAACAGCAAGACATAATCAGGTAATTTTACTTAATTCCATGAGAAAAACCTTTAAAAAGGCTCTAAATTCAGTATTTGATAAAGATACAGCTAAAGGTACCTTTGAACAGGTTAAAGATAGATTAGGTAACAGATTATTGGATATTACGTCATCATTTGATGGTATAAGTAATGTGCTGACTAACTCAAAAGGTAAAAATCCAGCAGTTATTGCTAAACTTCTGGGCGGAATTAAATCTCCCGATGCATGGCATGAGCTTACTGAAATCATGAAAAAAGGTGGAGAAGAAGCTTTAAGAAGCAAGCTTGGAGAAGCATTAACAAATAGAAAAGCTGTAGATAAGATTGTCAATGTTATAAAAAGTCAGGATCAGTCTCAAATAAAATCATTAAGCAGTTGGTTGGGACAAACACCAAAAGATCTTCTTGCTGATGCCGCAAAAGATTTAACTTCATACCAGAGCTGGTTCAAAAAAGTAGGTTTAATTGGAGGCGGAGTATTATTAGGAATAACCTTGCTGACAATTTTAAGAATGGGAAAATCAAACAGTTATAATCCGGATGTGTATAAGTATAAGGAGGTAGCAGGCAATGAACCTTCAAAATAATTATAGTTTAAATAATAGACCTGCCTATCGATCTTATAGTAATACTGGTAGCGTACAGGCTCAAATTGGGCAACAGTTCCCATATGTTATTAATCCGGCTGCTCATTGGCAAATGCCATCAATGGATTTAAATGCTCAGGCTGCTAATACCCTGAGATACCTTAATAATTTAAATGGCAAAGTTTACCCTAATGCTACAACATCAACTGTAGCTCAAACTCAAACATCAAATAATTCAAAAACAGCTTGGAAAAATGATTTAAGGGAATTATTCCATGAAAACAAAGCTGTTATCTATGCAATGGTTATGAGAACTTTTAATGCCAAGGATCAAAATGGCAATGGCTTAATTGATACTAATAATGGTGAGCAGACAGGTACTTTCTTAAATGCTATTGAAAGACTTGATGAATTAAAATCATTAGGAATTAATACTTTACACGTACTTCCTATTCATCCGCCGGGTAAAAAAGGTGCAATGGGTATTGCAGGATCAGTTTATGCACCATTAAGCTATTTAGAAGTTGATTCAAAACTTGATGATCCTAATAGTCCTTTAGGAGTTAAAGAAGAAGCTAAATTGTTTATGCAGGAAGCTCATAAACGTGGTATTAGAGTAATGCTTGATCTTCCAAGCTGCGCTTCAATTGATTTATATGAATCACAGCCTGAGTTAATGGCAATAGATGCTCAAGGAAATCCTAAAGTTCCTCAGGGCTGGCAGGATATCAGAATGTTTTCTGCTTGGAAAGATGCAGAGCAAAGAAAATTAAATAATCCATTGCTCGATATGCACAAGAAGTTTGTTGATTTGTCTATTGAACTTGGTTTTGATGGAATTAGAGCAGACGTTGCAAGGGCAAAGCCGGTAGAATTCTGGGCAGAATTAATTGACTACGCAAGAAGTAAAGATCCTAATTTTGCATTTCTTGCAGAAAGTTATACTTATGAAGATGCTTCTCCTATAGCTAATATTCCTGCCGATCGTCCGGAAGAGCTTTTAAAAGTTGGTTTTGATTCTTATTATGGACAATATCATATATTCAATCAAATGAAAAATGCTAAAGAATTCCATGATAATATGATTCTTAATTTGGAAATGTCTCGTAACTTGCCTCCGAATAAATCATTAATAGGTTCATTCGCCACCCATGATGATAAGAGTCCTATGGCTAATGGAGGAGTTTTATATAGCAACCTGACTACAGGGTTACAGGCAACTTTACCTATGACCAATCCTTATTTTGTTACTGGATTTGAATCAGGAGATAGATATTTATATCCATACAAAGATAAAACAAGTGCTAACTCTGATACAGATAGTAATAAATTTATTGTTCACCCAGAAATGCTTGATATATTCAATTATTCAAGAAAGCCTGGTGGTAAACATCCTGAAGTTGGACAGTTTATGTCCAAAATGTTTAAGACAAGAAAGCAGTATGAGGATGTTATTACAGAAGGTTCTTATATTCCATTAAAGGTACAGGGAAATAAGAATGACCAGATAATTGCATATGCAAGGCATTTAAATGGTAAAACCCTTCTGGTTATAGCTAATAAAGATGTAAATGCCAAACAGACAGGGCAAGTTAGCATTCCTACATTAAAGTCTTCTCAGCTTTTAGTAGATGTTGCCCCACATTCAGGGCTTTATAGTAAATATACTTCACAAAAAGATGCGGTGAATGTAGAATTAGCCCCGGCTGCGTTCCATGTATTTGAAATTCAGACACCTGACATTGAAAAACATATTGATAAAATATACAGGCAAAATTTACTTTTGACCGACAGGGTAACAACTCCACCGAAAAAAGTGTTTAAAACTTCTGGCCAGTATGCTTTAGACTTATATAATAAGACAAAAACAAGCAGATAATTTCTTAATAATTATTTCTCGAGTTCTTCTTTTAATATTTTATTTACTACTTCAGGTTGAGCTCTGCCTTTGGTTGCTTTCATTACCTGCCCTACAAAGAAACCAAAGAGTTGTGGTTTGCCTGATTTATATTTTTGTACTTCTGATTCATTATTAATCAGAACATTTTGAATCATTTCTCTAATGGCATTTTCATCTGTTATTGAACTCATTCCTTGCTCTTCAACCATGTTCTTAGGGGAACCGCCTTTTTCAAGCAGTGGGGTGATCATTTTTTTTGCGATATTATTTGATATTACCCCTTTATCTATAAGCTCAATCATCTCAACGAGATTTTCAGGAGTTAATTTGGTGTCCTGTATAGAGACTTTTTTATCTTTTAAATAAGCGGTAATATCCCCCATCAGCCAGTTTACTGCTGCTTTAACATTGGTATCAAGTTCAACCACCCTATCAAAGAATTTTGCCATTTCCAGTGATTCTACAATAACAGAAGCATCATATTCAGATAAACCCAGTTTGTGTAAATATCTTTGACGTTTTTGCTCTGGTAATTCAGGCATGGATTCTCTTAGTCTATTAACCCAGTCAGAATCTATTTCCAGAGGAACAAGATCAGGCTCAGGGAAGTATCTGTAATCATGAGCTTCTTCCTTGCTTCTCATTGAAACAGTAATGCCTTCAGCTTCATTCCAGAGTCTTGTTTCCTGAACTACTCTTCCACCTGATTCAACGACTTCAATTTGTCTTTCAACTTCATATTCAAGAGCTCTTTGTAAAGCTCTAAAGCTGTTCATGTTTTTAATCTCTGCTTTGGTTCCTAATTCTTTTTGTCCTACCGGTCTTATACTGATATTTGCGTCACATCTTAAACTTCCTTCTTCAAGATTGCCGTCGCAAATGTCTAAGTACCTTACGATATTTCTTAATTCTTCCATATATGCTCGGGCTTCTTCAGGAGAAGATATATCTGCTTCGCTGACTATCTCCAGTAATGGAACACCGGTTCTGTTATAATCAACCAGACTATAAGTAGATCCTGCAAGCCCCGTAGCCCC
>DNSU01000151.1:19772-19928 GCA_003499585.1 Cyanobacteria bacterium UBA9579
CGTAGCTCCGGCATGCACAAGTTTGCCCGCATCTTCTTCAAGATGCGCTCTGTTTATTCTTATATTTTTCTCACCGATCTTTATTCGGCCATTTTTTGCAATAGGCATGTCAAATTGTGAAATTTGATAGTTCTTTGGTAAATCAGGATAAAAATA
>DNSU01000151.1:20094-20638 GCA_003499585.1 Cyanobacteria bacterium UBA9579
GCTTCTTTATTTAAAACCGGTAAAACACCAGGATATCCCACGCAAACAGGACAAATCTGGCTATTATGTTCTTTTCCAAATTCTGTAGCGCTTCCGCAGAAGATTTTAGAATTGGTTTTTAATTGGGCGTGAACTTCCAGGCCAATTACAGTTTCGTATTTTGATTTAAGATCAGTCATTATTTTAATCCCTAACTAAGTAATTAATTATAGAGTATTACAGGCTTAGATTCCTGTTTAGTAACGTACTTAAATGTTATTTTAACTGAAAATAGATCAAAATAAAATATAAACTTATGCTAAACAGAGTGCAAAGTCCCTATGCTGTATTGTGTCATCAATAGTCTCAGATCTGGAGAACATGATGATTTTTTTAGGAGCATTACCGTCTAACCTGTGTTAGAGTTATATCTGATTGTCTATCTGTCGAGGTTTAAAAATCATATGAAAAGATGGTAAGAGAGTATATTGGTAATTCTATAATCTTATAATAGAAATATATGTATACCCGTTCCAAAAATTAATTCGGATTTTTAAAATGTAAT
>DNSU01000041.1:0-1155 GCA_003499585.1 Cyanobacteria bacterium UBA9579
CGTTGACATAAGTTAGGTGGTAATACCACCTAAAAATTTAGTTCACATGTTTTAATGTTTAAGCTTTTTACTGTTAATTTTTTTCTTATTTAGTCTTTATTTAATTGGAAAGTCTAAAAAACTTTATACGTATAAAGAGTGTATAAGAGAGAAACTATGCTAAAAAGTATTGAAGTTAATCCTGTAAATCCATTCTCTAATTCGATTAAAGTTGGTCAATATACAAAAGAAACATCTGCAAATGTATCTAATGCGCAAAATCCAAGATACAAATTTAACTTAACAGAAGATGTTGTCAGCTTTACAAGCAAAAAAAAAGCGCACAGAAAAAAAAGATATACAGCCCCAAAACCAATTGAAGTTGATTTAACTTATAAAAATATTCTGGATAAACCTCTTAAATCAACTCCAAATCCTAACTTCAAAAAAGATTTAGCACAGGTTAAAGAAATTTATTCACTGGAAAAAGCCTCACTCAGAGTTTCTTCCTTATCCAGATATTTAAAGGAAGATATGATTGGCTTTATTGTTCCTAAATATGAGATAAATGAAACTTTTAAAGGTGGATATGAATGGTTTGGCAGAGGACTTGAGAACCTTTTAAAGGGTAGCAAGCAAGGGACAAGACCAAACGACTATCAGGAAAGAGCTAAAGAATTTTTTGGACTTCTTTCCACGCATGATACATACTGGAAATCCCCCCAATTTGTTAATTATCTGGAGTCATTAAAACAAAGAGAAAGTTTAACTAAAGATCAACTAGCATCTGTAAATGCAACTCAATCAGCAGTACACGAGTTGCAGGAAAATAAAGGCATCTCTTTTACCGGTTATTTTAGCCCTTTAAAAATGATGGATAAAATATTGAATGATGGCTGTGCATATACAGGTGAAAAACTGGTATACACTCATGATAATTCTGTTTCTCCAAATAAACAAGCAAGTGCAGAACATATCTTTCCAAAATCATGGGGTGGACCAAACGATGATGCTAATTTCTTGGTAGCTTCAGCAGAAAGTAATTCTTTGAGAGGCAACATTGACTTGCTTAACTATTTAAAAGGTGAAGATGCGTAATCAAAGACAGTGAAAAAGCATTTTATTTATCGATTACTTTTTGTAAGCAGTATAACGAGTAATAAAAACTACATAAAA
>DNSU01000041.1:1219-1758 GCA_003499585.1 Cyanobacteria bacterium UBA9579
AATAAAAACTACATAAAATATAAGTGCAAAGTTTTTTTACAAACATAATGTAGTAAAAAACAAGCTTTGCGCTTATATTTTATGTTATTATTTCCACAGAAAAAGAATCAAATTAAACTTATTTAAAATAAAGCTAAAAGCTTACTCTTGGAGGCCTTAAATGATCATAGTGATGGAACCTACTGCAACAGAAGAAGAGATTCAAAAAGTAGTTGAAAAGATGGAAGCTTCAGGGTTTAGAATTATTCTAAATCGTGGAGAAATAATGACTGTCGTGGCTGCAGTTGGAGATAAAAGAGTTATTGAACCTCAATCCGTTGCTTCAATGAGCGGCGTCAGAGAGATAAAGCTTATACAGGAACCCTTTAAAATGGCATGCAGGGAAAGCCAGAAAGAAGATTCTGTAATAGATCTTGGCAATGGAGTAAAAATAGGTGGAAATGAACCTCCTGTTATAATGGCAGGCCCTTGTAGTGTGGAAGATGATAAAGAAGGACTGTTAAAAGTTGCGCATGCTGCTAAAGCAGCTGGAGCTCAGG
>DNSU01000041.1:1815-5025 GCA_003499585.1 Cyanobacteria bacterium UBA9579
CTAAAGCAGCTGGAGCTCAGGTGTTAAGAGGCGGGGCGTTTAAACCAAGAACCAGCCCTTATGATTTTCAGGGACTGGAAGAAACAGGGCTAAAATATCTTGCAGAAGCAAGAGAACAGACGGGATTGCTAATTGTTACCGAGGTAATGGACAGTCAGGAAATAGATCTTGTAGCTCAATATGCTGATATTGTTCAAGTTGGCGCAAGAAATATGCAAAATTTCAAGCTTCTTAAGGCATTGGGTAAAATAAAGAAGCCTGTACTTTTAAAAAGAGGAGCTTCTGCTACCATAAGAGAATTCTTACTGGCCGCTGAGCATATTATGTATGCAGGAAACAGTAAAGTAATCCTTTGTGAAAGAGGCATTAAAGGTATAGATTCGACTTATACCAGAAATACTCTTGATATTGCAGCAGTGCCAATAATCAAAAAATATTCACATCTGCCTATTATGGTTGATCCAAGTCACGGAACAGGAAGAAGATATCTCATCTCTCCTATGGCAAAAGCATCTTTAATTGCAGGTGCTCATGGGCTTATGATAGAAGTACATCATAATCCTGACAAGGCCTACTCCGATGGGGCTCAAAGTTTAACTATTGAACAATTTATAATAATGATGCAGGAACTCAATGAGATGATTGAAAAATTTATCCTGTTCAAACAAACCTCTTTTACTAAATAACCAGGGATAATTATCATGCCCGATAATCCTACAATAGCAGTAATAGGACTTGGATTAATAGGTGGTTCTATTCTAAAAGCACTAAGGCCAAAAGGATTTCATCTTATTGGTATTTCAAGAAGTGAAGAAACAGTAAGAAAAGCTATTAATCTTGATCTTGCTGATGAATATTCCACCAATGTTGAGTTAGTGCAAAAAGCTAATGTTGTATTCATTTGTACTCCAATAAATAAAACTATCGAAACTATCGACAAAGTCAGAAAGATAGTAAGCCCTGATTGTATCATTACTGATGTTGCAAGTCTTAAAGGCTTTATAATGGACTATGTAAATGATTATGATTTTCCTACCAACTTTATAGGCGGTCACCCCATGGCAGGTACAGAAAATACCGGCATAGATTATGCAGTTGACAATCTTTTTGAAGGGGCAAAATGGGTATTAACCCCTTCAAGATGGTCTGGAGCTGAAGACATTCGAAGATTAGAAGAGTTGACAAGTTTAATTGGAGCAAAATCAATAATAGCTGATGCGTATGAGCATGATAAAGCCGTAACTTTAATAAGCCATTTGCCTTTATTGTTAAGTCAGTCACTTTTTGGCATGGTAAGTGATTATCCTGATGAAAACATTAAAGAACTAGCTCTTAAACTTGCTGCCAGCGGCTTCAGGGATACAACAAGACTTGCTGCCACTAATCCTGAGCTTGCTAAAGATATATTATTGAAAAATAAAGCCTATATCCGAGAAGCCGTAAATGGCTTAAAGGATTATCTAACAGAATTAGATAAAGCCCTTGATTTAAATGAAGAAGAATTTATGAATCTGGTTAAAAGTCTGGCTTCTAAAAGAAAAGATATGTATTCTCCTGAAGGAAAAAATACATATTAATGTTTCGACCAATTAATCTTAAAGGGACTGTATATTATTGGAGGAGCCTTTGAAATGCGGTGACACAGTCACCCTTTTATGTCTCTAATCATTCCAGCAAGGACTTAAGTTCGTGCGTTAGCACTTTCAACAGTGACGGAAATAATATACAGGCTCAGATAAATCCTAATAATTTAATTTATCAATTTTAAGAATTTAAAGAAAAGAATATAAATTAAATTTCTTGAAGAAACATTAATGAAAAAAATTCTTCTATAAATATAGATAATATAATTTCTTGACTACAATCCACTATAGATGTTAGATTAAAAATTGTAAAAGTACATGGGCGAGTGGCGGAATGGTAGACGCGCTAGTCTTAGGAACTAGTAGGTTACCCCTGTGGGAGTTCGAGTCTCCCCTCGCTCATTTTTTTATATATGGACAGCGTAAAAAATCAGAAAAGATTTTGGTGGCTAAGCCACTGTCTTAAGTCATCAACCATAGTTTTAATACCAAGATTGATAAGTTTAAGTTTGTGCCTCTGGCACCTTCTTATAACCCAATTTAAGTAAGTAATAAATCTCTTAAAACTCCAAAATAAATGGAAATTTATTGATGTTAAACCAAACAAAACAGTTTTCAGAAGATCAAATTAAACTCTCAGACATATTAGAGCCGGTAAGTACAGAATTAAATTTATTAGAAAAAAAGCTAATAGAAGATCTATCTGACAATAATCCTCTTTTAAATAAAATAGTTCAGTATGTTATTCAGGCTGGGGGCAAAAGATTAAGACCTGCAGTCAGTTTTTTGATCGCAAAATCCTTAAATAAAGGCTATCTTTCATCAAACCATTTTCAATTAGGGCAGGCTATTGAACTAATTCATACAGCTACTCTGGTTCATGACGATATTCTTGATGAAACTGAAACCAGAAGAAATAAATTAACTGTAAATAAAAAATGGGATAATAAAACGGCAATTATTGCAGGGGATTTTCTCCTGTCTAAATCCCTTATTAAATTAGCAGCAGTAAAAAATTATTCCGTTATAGAGATTTTTGCCAACATAATGAGCGAAATTTGTGAAGGTGAAATTCAGCAAAAACTTCAGAATTATCAAAGCATCTCTTTTGATCAATATATTGAAAAATCAAAGAGAAAAACTGCTAATCTGTTTATAGCAGGTGCAGAATGTGCTGCTATTTTAACTCCTGAGATTGATAATTTGATAATCAAATCAGCAAGAGATTATGCACTGAACTTTGGCATAGCTTTTCAAATAGTAGATGATATTCTTAATTTTACTTCTACTGAAGATGAGTTTGGCAAACCTGTAGGGATAGATTTAAGAGATGGCATTGTGACTGCTCCTGTTATTTTTGCTATTGAAGAATACGAGAAAAAAGGTGATCTTACTCTTAGTAAGTTAATTAGTCAGGGATTTCAAAATGAAAATGACTTTAAGTCAGCATTAGATCTGGTATTAAAGTCTGATGGAATAGAAAAAGCAAAAGATTTAGCAGGTTATTATGCTGATATGGCTAATAAATCACTTGCAATCATTGAAGATAATCAATATAAGCATACATTAAAAGACCTGGCGTCTTATATAATAGATAGAAAATATTAATAAAAAGCGTTTAGTTTTA
>DNSU01000041.1:5123-10254 GCA_003499585.1 Cyanobacteria bacterium UBA9579
AGCTTTTTATTAAATATAAGATCCTGAATTATTTATTAACTGTCTCTTTATTAAAGAGCTTGCCAATATCTTTAAAAGAAGTAACTACTTTATTATTTTTCATATCTCTAAAAGGTACGACATTATTCTTGCCATTAGATGCATTATTTGTCCGGCTGGCAGGTTGAGTTGCCCTGATCACTTTTACTATATCAGCAATTAAGTCGGAGCATACTTTTCCTTTTTGTTCATCTATAATCATCTCAAACTTACTAGTTTTAGCCTGTTTTTGATCGTCAGTTAAGCGACTATTATTCATAATTTCATGATTTTTCTTTAATTGTTCTAAAATAACAGCAGGATCATTTTCAATTTTATCATTGATTTTTACAGCTAATTTGCTGTCTAAAGTAACCCCCGGCAAGTCTACTCGTCCACCTGATGCACCGCCATGGCCACCACCATGGAATAGATTGGCGAGTAATTCTGCCCAAATAGTACCTTCTTGTGATCTAAATGATAAACGCAAGCCATTTTGATCAGCAATGTTCAGTTTCTCATCTAATCTGCCTGCCTTTTTGTCCTGGCAAATCAGAATGGCAATTCTGTCATCATCATAGCTTCCGACATAATCCTCTTTTGCCTTATCACCCGTGGATTCTGGTTCTTTAGTTTTGCTATCAGAGTCTTTTTTGTTATATCTTGGATTTCCACGTAATGTGCCTATCACTTCTGAATACTTGAAACTATTCTGAACGTCCAGTAAGGTTGTTTCAGGTTTTTTGCCTTCCTGTTTTTCTGCTTCTCGAGCATAATGTAAAATTTCATACATTTTATCATAATCAACTTCAACTATACCCAAGCTTAAGTCGGAATAGATGTTTTTACCCTCTAATGAGCGTTTTAACATTAAGTCCCTAGCTGAATCACCTAGGTCACGAAGTTTTTCATCAGAAATATCATAGTTAATTTCTTCACGTAACCATTTTTTAGTAATGCCACCTTGAGTCATATCCATAAGAAACTTGGATTCACCTTCAGGCATAAAGTTAGGTCTATCTTGAACAGGCATAGCGATGTGTTCAGGTAACATATTTGCAGTTCTGGTAAAAGAACCTGTATCAGTTGAAGCACCGGTAACTATACTGGCAACAAAAGCTTTAAATCTATCAAATTGTCCCGGTTTGTTAAATATTTCCGAGGCTTTTGCTGTGCCATCACTAATTTCTTTTATTGATGGCAAAAGTTTACTGGCAACTATAGAAACCAGTTGAGTTGCAGCAGGTACAGTGTCGGCTATCCATGCCAGTTTATTGTCGTGAACCTTTTTCATATTTAAGCCTGTCATCGTGGCTTTATCATTCCATTCCATCGGCCTGTGCGGATGGTGATCTATATAAATTACTTTTTTAGCATCTTCAATATATTTTTTAAACTGATTAGTAAATCTCTCAGGAGTAGGAACATCCAGCAATATAACCAGGTCGTATTTGGACTTTGGGTCTAGAAAGTCCTCAGGCCTTTGCATATCTTTTAATTCTTGTTCAAGAAGTTCTATCTGGCTTTTGGTTTGATCATTTTGAGGATCTTCTTTTAATTTAACAATTTCCTGCTCTATATTTTGTATGCGTTCAGGGTTATAAGGACGTTTAATTTCTCCATCTATTCCGGGTAATTTATGACGAAATAAACCTGGAATTTTATCATCTATGGCTCCATCAACTTTTCTTTCAGGATCCATCAGTTTAATAGCATTTTTAAGTCCTAATACTGAGCCTAAAGTGTCACCATCAGGTTTACAATGACCTACTAATAAAATATTTTTATTGATGGGATTCTTAATTTCTTTAACGATATTACCAATAGCTTCTTGCATTTTTGCTTCTGATTCAGAACCGTTTATGTTTTTTTCATAATCAAGAATAAGTTTAAGAATTTCTTCAGGTGAGGTTTTAGGTTGATATAACATAATAGAGTTCATTGATTCAGGGTCATTTAAAACTTTATTAAAGGCCTGTTTAACAGAGGCTTCTTCTTTTTTATCATTTCCCTCATACAATAGATTGACTCTCAAACCTATTGTTTCAGCTCCTTTAGACATACCTGCAACAATATTTGAAAGTTCAAATTTAAAATTTTGGGGACTTTTTTGTATAACCGGTAAAATATTTCTGGCTACTTCATCTGGAACACGTCCTATTTCTCCTAATCCGGGAACTGATAAAGTTATTTGCCTTCCTCTACGACCTTTTATGATGGAGAATTCAACATCCTGACCATCTTGCCAATTACTGTCGGCTAAGCGATTTATATTATCATCAAAAGTTCTTACTTTAGGATCTTTTGATTCCTGATGCGCTGTTACCCCTCTGACTTTCATCTGAAGAGCAGGTTTTTGAGCATCTAAAGGATTTTTTAGCCCCGTAAAAGAAACAACATTTAATGCTTTGCCTTTCTGGCTAAATGTAATGCTGCTATTTGGCTTACTTAATTCTATTATATCAATGCCTGATTTTCCCAAAGAGGGCTTTAAATATTTTGACTGGTTAGGTATAAACTGATTTTCTACTCTCTTAGACCCTAACTGAATCGGATTTAGCATTTTGACCCCGCTCTCGATAAATTCAAATGTAGCCAGACATGAGTTTTAAATTGCCTCAAAAAAAAAATTGCTAGAAAAAGCAACTTAGTGTTACAAAAATTTGCTAAATGAGGTTTAAGTATAAAAAAATAATAATTATGTAAATTAGTGAATATTAACCTGTTCATCAGAGTTTTTAACTTTTTGAAAGAAGAAAATTAAAGGAATTAATAATATACATATTATTCCAAATAAACGAAAATTAATGACAAATCCCCATAATGTAGCTTGCTTAACAAGAATACCATAAAATAATGCTTGAGCCTGCTGTGCGGCTTCAACAGTGCCTACTTTTAACGCTAAAAATTGTTGAGCAGCGTGGAGTTTTTGCTGATATATCGGATCATAAGGAGTTAAATGAGAAACCATATTAGTCTGTTGAATTTGTGAATATCTGGATATCAGACTTGCAACAATAGAAATTCCTATACTTCCACCTATATTGCGCATTAAATTAAAAATACCGGTTCCATTTGAAATATATTTATTTTCCAAAGAGCTGAAAGTTAAATTTGTCAGAGGAATAAAAATAAGCCCTAATCCTATGCCAGATAAGACATTTGGCCATACAACGTTAGATATACCCATATTTAGATTAACATTACCCAGCATAAAGTTTGAAAGTCCGAGAATTAAAAAGCCTAAAACCACTAAAATACGATTATCAATCCTGTTAATAAAAATACGTCCCACTATAACTATTGTCAGGAATGAGCCAATTCCTCGCGGACTTATTGTCAGGCCACTAGTTTGTGCATCATAGTGCATTAAAGTTTGTAGATATAAAGGTAGCATTGCAAGAGTAGCATAGAGAACAGCTCCAACTACCGTCATTAAAATGACGCCAATGGCAAAATTGCGATCCTTCAAAATGCGTAAGTTCACCAGCGGCTCTTTTGCCCTTAACTCCCAAATGATAAACGATATAAAGGCAATGGCAGAAATAGCAGTAAACCAGCAAATCCAGGGTGAAGAGAACCACTCAGCCTGATGTCCTTTATCCAGTACAATTTGCATAGTTGCAAGCCAGATAGCCATAACCCCAAATCCAATAAAATCAACACTTCTGGATTTAGAATTTTTGATATAAGGTGGATCTTCAACAAACATATGTGTCATAGCTACAGCCAAAATTCCTATTGGAATATTAATAAGGAAAATCCAATGCCAGGAATAATTATCAGTTATCCAGCCTCCAAGAGTAGGACCAATAATTGGAGCTACAACAACTCCCATTCCAAATACTGCCATTGCCAGACCACGCTGTGATCTTGGAAAGCTTTCCAGTAAAATTGCCTGAGAAATAGGCTGTAATGCTCCACCTCCTAATCCCTGAAAAATACGAGCAAGCACTAGCATGCCAAGGCTTGATGAGATGCCGCACATAAGAGAAGATAGTGTAAAAATAATGATGCAGATAATAAAGACCTTTTTTCGTCCAAAATAACTGCCAAACCAGGCAGCAGAAGGAAGAATTATCGCATTGGCAATAAGGTAACTTGTTAACACCCATGTGGCTTCATTTGTAGTAGCTGAAAAGCTGCCTGCCATTTGCGGTAATGCAACATTTGCTACAGAAGTGTCCAGAACCTCCATAAAAGTAGCAAGCATTACTGAAATTGCAATAATCCAGGGACTTACCCCCGGTTTCCAGTCATGGTCCTGAGCAGTATTATTTAAATTTGGCTTATTATCGCTCATTTCTTAAATCTAAACAAATTTATCTTACTTTGACTTCAGGAACTACGGACATTCCTGGAGCAAGTACATAACGAGAATCAGGTTTTTCATCAAAAACAATTTTTACAGGAACACGTTGTACAACTTTTACATAACTTCCGACAGCATTCTCAGGTGGCAAAAGACTAAAGCGAGCCCCAGTGCCATATTGTACACTGTCTACATGCCCTTTGAATAATTTATGCGCATATGCATCAACTTTTATATTAACTGGTTGCCCTGGTTTCATATGAGTAAGTTGAGTTTCCTTGAAATTAGCTGTAATCCATACCGTATCAGGGACAATAGCCATTAATGCCTGACCGGGTTGGATATAAGCTCCATTTTCAGATGCTTTACGAGTTACATAACCTGATTCAGGAGCATATATTCTTGTATAAGTAAAATTTAATTCTGTCTGTTTTAATGCAGCCTGCAGTCTTCTAATTTCAGCATCAGAAATTTCAAGTTGTGATTGGCTGATAGCTATATTTTCAGGGACAGTATCTGCTTTCTGCAAACGTCCCATAGCCTGATTGACCCCATCATAAGTCGCTTGAAGTTGAGCTTTAGCGTGATTTAATGTATATTTATTGCTTGCCATAGCTTTTTCAGCTGCTGTTAACTTTGCTTCATATGCCTGTGCATTTGCTATGACAGTATCTAATTGTTGCTTTGACACTGCCCCAAGATTGTGTAAATGCTGGAACCTGTTCAAATCCTGTTTTGCAAGTTTGGCATCTGCCTGTGCTGATATAACCTTTGCTTGAGCTTCTTCCAACTTGCTCTGTG
>DNSU01000041.1:10352-12046 GCA_003499585.1 Cyanobacteria bacterium UBA9579
CTGTTCCTGCGCAGCCTGTACACTTGATCTGGAAAAATCCACATCAGCACTTGCCTGTTTTACATTAGCTGAAGAAGTTATATCAGTTAGTTTAACATTTATGCGCGCACCTTTTTTATTTGAAATAGCTGCAGCTAGTGCAGCTCTAGCCTGATCCACCTTTACTTGATAGTCCCGATCATCTATTTCAAGCAGTAAATCACCTTTTTTAACTTTTTGGTTGTCATTGACATAAATTCTGGCAATATTACCTGAAACTTTAGGACTAATCTGTATAATATGCCCATCAATAAAGGCATTATCAGTAGATTGATATAAGCTGGCATGTATAATATGTTTTATTCCAAATATTATACCTATTGTAAGCAATATAACCACAATAATTATGCGATACTTTTTTTTATTCCCGGATGTTTTTTCCAAATACTCATTGTTAGTTGAATCACTAATTTGTGGATTTGAGATTTCCAGCATAATTAAATTCCATTACCACTTTTTTAAGACCAATATTAATTTTAACAGAAAACATCTGGTAAAGATTTAATAATAAAATTCCACAGGAGAAATTGAGTTATTTTTTTGTAATACAATAATATTATTAGACTATAGATAGCACTGGGTATGCGCGTAAATAATATTGATATAATTCTTCCAAATCGAATTGGAGATTCCATACTGACATTACCGGCAATTGTCTGTTTAAAGCAATTGCTAGATAAGTATGAAAATAACCTAAAAATTACAATTTTTCCACATAAAATTACAGCTAAAGTTATCCAGTCTTTTAATTTATTTGATACTAGAGAAATAAATCTGCTCACAAAGACAAAATCCTGGATTAAGCCAGCAGATAAAACGTTCTTTCTGTGCAATTCAAGCCAAAATATGGGGTATCGAGCTAAAAAGTCCTATGGCTGTAACACAGGTAAATATAGTTATTACATCAATCTTGATTATTTAATTTTTGAAAATACTGAAAAAAAGCTCTCAAGAGAGCTCATAACATTCTTGCAGGATGAATATCATCTTTCTATGGCTGCTATCAGTTATTTTGGTATATGTTTAGACTTAGGATTTTCTGTAGAACAAATTTTATCAACGTTTGAATTTAATTCTGACTTGTTAGTCCCGATAAAAGAATTTAGTAACTGGAAACCTCCTTTTGTCAACTATCTGGTTGTTTGTATGGAGGCTGCATATGGGAAAAAGGTAGATGCTAATAGACGTTGGCCTGAGAAGAATTTTCTTAAACTTGCACAAAAGATTTATGAGCAATTTAATATACACTGCGTCTTTATAGGAATTGATAGTGAGCCATCCATTCCAGATAAGCCATATCTAATAGATTTAAGAAAAAAGCTTGATATAACTCAGGTAACTCAGTTACTTAAATATTCAGACGGATATATCGGTAATGATTCAGGTCCTTTACATTTAGCTAATTTGATGAAAAAGCATGCTGTTTGTATAGGATTAATACCAGCAGCCAGAACGTATGAACCTATCTTTAAGGAGTTTTATCACGGCATTTGGAATCCTCAAAATCCTGAAGAGGTAATTCCTGAAATAGAAAAAATAATCCTTTCTGATAAAATTACATATACTGTTTAGTGATTTTTTGCTGCCTTTATTGATTTAGTTAGAGCCTGCCTGGTTAAAAATATAAAAATTAAGATATAGAATCTTTACAGGCT
>DNSU01000066.1:0-7407 GCA_003499585.1 Cyanobacteria bacterium UBA9579
CTTTAACAAGACAGCTTCTTAGTTTACTTTTTGTTACAGAATTTTAAATAATTGGATTCAAGATATATTAATCATACAGCCATCTAAAGAATCATATTTTTATATTAACCAGTGTTTTATATTTTCTGCAAAATCTGTGTTATATAAGGGGTTTAGCATCATTTTTAAGGACTGAAAAATTAACTTTAGTTACGAAGTTGCTAATTTATGGCAATTAATTTTTATGATAGTCTTTAAAAAACATGTGTTGGACAGAGACAGGGCAGAACAAGTATTGATGAAAAAATCCAGACTTACGTTATACATTTTTGCGGGTTTAATCTTAGGAATATTGGTAGGTTGGCTATTTCCGGCATTTGGATCGTCATTAAAACCGGTAGCTGATATTTTTTTAAGAATGATCAAGATGATTATAGCTCCGCTGATATTTGCAACTCTTGTTGTAGGAATAGCAGGGCATGGTAATCTAAAAAGCCTTGGAAAAACAAGTTTAAAAACTTTCATATACTTTGAAATCGTAACTACGGTTGCATTAATAATAGGACTTACTGTAGCGAACTATTTTCAGGTAGGTTCAGGGGTTGAATTAAATGCATCTGCATCAAGCATGGAGGAAATATCTAAAATTGCAGCAGCAAAAGTTCATACTTCATTTGCAGATACATTTACACATATAATACCAACAAGCGTTATTGATGCTATGGCAAGGGGAGACCTTCTGCAAGTAGTTGTTTTCTCAATATTTTTTGCAGTAGCACTCGCTTCTATTGGCGAGAAAGGTCGTCCAATCCTCAATGGCCTTTCAAGTTTAGCTGAAATAATGTTTAAATTTACCGAAATTGTAATGCTATTTGCTCCAATCGGTGTATTTGCAGCTATTGCTAACACTGTTGGGTATAACGGGATACAGATACTGGGAGTATATGCAAAATTAATAGGTGCAACTTATTTTGCCTTAATATTATTTGTAATTTTTGTACTTGTAGTTGCCTGCAAGCTTGTAAAAATACCTTTCCTTAATATGGTAAGGGTATTAAGAGATCCGGCTTTACTTGCATTCTCAACCGCAAGCAGCGAAGCAGCCTTGCCAAAAGCAATGGAAATAATGGAAAAGTTTGGTGCTCCAAGAAAAATCGTCAGCTTCGTAATGCCAACAGGCTATACATTTAATCTGGACGGAAGCACGTTATATTTATCTTTAGCAACAATGTTCATTGCTCAAGCATCCGGTATTGAATTATCACTGAGCCAGCAAATAATGATAATGCTAACTCTTATGCTGACAAGTAAAGGGATAGCAGGCGTTCCAAGAGTATCTCTGGTGATATTAACCGGTACACTTGTCAGTTTTAATATACCAATAGCAGGTGTTGCCATTCTCCTTGGCATTGATCAAATCCTTGATATGGGAAGAACGACTGTTAATTTAATTGGTAATTGTGTAGCCACTGCTGTTATAGCTCGTTGGGAAAACTGTTTTGACGACAAAAAAATGAAGGCATTTATTTTGCAAGACAAAAAGTTAGATATAGTTATTGTTCCTGCTTTTAAACCACCTGTTAAAAATATCGGAACTCAATCTTTAAAACTTAAAAATGATATGAATTTAGCTAAAAAGAAATATTACTACAATAAAAAGGCTGAAGAAACAATATTAATGGATAAATAAGCTTTATATTTAAATGAAATATTCACCTTGCGATAAATCATTATAATTTAAGTGTCAAAGTACTAGTCAAAGCTTGTTTGTAAATCAGGTTTATAAATATCGTTATTTGATTGTAGCATTCTTAGCAGGCTTCTTGGCGCTGTCTCTCTATATAAAGATACGATATGAGATTTTATAGATTTCTTTTTAATTAGAGTGTGATTCACTGCCATATCATTTGTCCAATTGAGTTTATGGGGGTCATTTCCCCGCATGAAGTCAAAGGTTTTGAAATTATTCTCAAAAGCATATTTTATAATTTCAATTATCAGCAGCTTTGCAGGGTTATATTTGTCATATTCAGAATTGAACGCTGTATTCCATAAAGATAGAGTGTCTTGATTTGGCAACATTAAATGATAAGATACTATTTTTCCATTTAATTTTATATAAGCCAAAACTTTAGGATCATCTCCTTGAGAAGAGAAGAAATCATATATAAAATCAGTTTTTTTCCTGTCTGCAAAATAGCAGAATCTATCTAATTGCCCTTTTTTATACAGGAACTTTTGTCTATCGATGTTTAACCTGGCTATTGTATCAATGTCTTGTCTTGTTATGTTTTCCTGAAAGCCATATTCTATGGAAAATCCTTCTTTTTTGAGTCTATTATTTGATTTTCTGAGTTTATCTTTGAGATTTCTACTTAATTTATCATAATAATCCTCATATGAATTGAAGTTAGTAAGTCGAATTCTGTGACATTCCTTAGCAGGAGCAAATTTTGCGTTTTCTGAATACTTTTGCCACAGGTCAAAATTGGGATATGTTGAATTAATATGTCCCAATTCCAATAAGTCGTAATCTAAGTTATTTAAAGCATAATCAAGTAAAGCTTTAAAAACAGGTTCTCGATTATTATCAATAATCATAAAGTCAAGATAATCAGAGATTTCTCCCCCTAAAAAACATAACCTTCTAAATGGTAAAAGTTTCAAAGCTTTAGTATTCTCAATACATAGAGGAGCAATGCCTAAAACTTTACCTTTATCTTTTGCTACTAGAATATTTAGCTCTTTATTCTCATTAAAATGCTGCCACCACTTGTACATCCATTCAAATCTTGTCACAGTGCTTAAGGCACTTGACAGTTTATTCCAGTCTTCCTTAAGAGCAAGGAAATCCTTATTATCTCTGGTAACAGTAATATTCATATCATAAGTCACTATTATCACTAAGTTATTGGGTTTTTCAAGAATATTACTTAAGTAAAAATATTACATCAGAAAGATAATTACTATTTAAGACTATCTCAACTCTAAATACTCGGGGTATTTTTTTATAAATTTTAAGATGGAATATTTAACAAACTAATTATTTTTAGCAGTCTTTTTTTAATATATCTATATACCCTTTTAAAAAAGTTTCTTTTTATTTTTTTAGCAGGAACACCTACTACAGTAATTCCATCGGATATATTTTGGGTTACTACAGCTCCTGCGCCTACTTTACTTTTTTCTCCCACAATCTTATGATGCAGGACAGTTGTTCCAGCACCGATGAAACAATCCTCTTTTAAAACGGCACAGCCTCCTATCGTCACTCCGGGGCCAATAAATGAATAATCTTCTATTTTAACATCATGACTAATTAAACTTTTCAGGCGAACGGTTACATAATTACCTATTTCAGTACCCCCTCCAACTACACAGCCTTCGGGTAATATGCAGCCTTTTCCGATTTTTACGTAGCGCATATCTATTGAAGGATGAATGAGATTTGGTACTTTGCATATGTAATGATCAAGCAAGTCTGCTCTGTCTCTAAATTTATGCGCTTCATCATAGCAATTGTTAATGAAATAAATATTTTTATTTTTTATTAATTCAGGGATTAATTCTTTGCCGCCAAGAACAGGATGTCCTAGAAATACTTTCCCCTGCTCTTCTTTTTGATCATCAAGAAAGCCAATAATTTGCCATTCAGGCTTTTTCTCATTGATAGCATCAATGAGCTTGATTATGTCAAGAAAACCGGCTCCATATATTATAAGCTGCTTCATTCTACTCCAACGATTCTATTATCAATGAAGTTTGTTATTTAATATACTAAATCCAGCAGGAATGTATATTAGTGCATGGGATGGATTTACAGGTTTATTTTTTCGCTGTCCTTAAATGCTTTAATTTAGTTTAAATTTGGGTTAGATTATATTGGAATGGAGATAATAATGCCAAAAAATATATGTGTATACTGCTCATCAAGTAATATTGTTGACCCTGTTTTCTTTAAAGCAGCTAATGAGTTAGGTGCTTTAATGGCTAATAAAGGTCATACATTGGTATATGGTGGTGGCTGTGTTGGCTTAATGGGGGAAGTAGCTAAATCAGTGCATCATCATAAAGGCAAGGTCATAGGAATAATTCCTGAAGGGTTAAGGCATAAGGAAGTATGTTATGAGCAATCAGATGAGCTAATAGTAACTAAAAATATGCGTGATCGCAAAGCTATTATGGATGAACGCTCAGATGCTGTTATTACTCTTCCTGGTGGATTTGGAACATTAGAAGAAATTTTAGAAATGATAACATCAAGACAGCTTGGATTTCATAATAAACCACTTGTGATAGTGAATATTAATGGTTTTTATGATCCGCTTATTGAGTTATTTGAACATATTTACGAACATAAATTTGCAAATACTGAGCTTAGAGTCTCTTATCACGTTACTTCCAATGTCAAAGATGCTGTTGAATATATAGAGCAATATTCTACTACTGATAATCTCAGCAGGTGGTAATATAAAGAAGGAGTTGTTACTGAATAGTTTTTTCTTTGCTGATTTTTTTGATATATAACTCATCTATTAAAACACTTATAGTTGCTGCAAAAGCAGGAGCCAGTATTACTCCGATGAATCCAAATATAGCTGTTCCTGCTAACAGGGAAAATATTAATGTTAACGGATGTAGATTCAGGAATTTTCCATAAACTACAGGTCTTATAAAGGTGTCTGTTATCCATCCAGCAGCAATATAAATAATAAGAGCCCACAATGCCAGAATGGGTTTTTGTGCAAGGCTTACTAAAATAACTATAGTTGCCCCGATTATTGGCCCTACAATTGGAATTATATCCAGAACAGCAGCTATTAAACCAAGTACAAGAAAGTAATTTACGCCAATTAAAGCCAGTCCTGTAGTAATAATTAAACCTACTGCTAAAACCATAACCAATAAACTGATAACGTACCCTCCGGTTTTTTGAGCTATTAGTCCGCCTATTGTTTCTGCATCTGATTTGCCATTCTCAGGAAAAAGGCTTAAAAACTTCTCTTTTAAATAATATTTATCCATTAACATATAGATAATAATTATTGCAGATGTAAAGATAAAGATAATTGTAGAGATGAAGCCTTTTGTCAGGTTTACTGATCCGCTAATAATGTTTTGTCCGATTTGTGATGCAGTAGAGATTATTCCTGATGTATCAGGTAAAACATTGATATTCTTAATATAACTTGCTAATTGTCCCAATCCTAAATTGTTTAATATCCCGATTAAACCGCCTTGATTAGTTTGTATTATGAGAATATTTGCCTGAGTCTGTATTTTTGTCCAGTAAATAGGCGCCTGTTCCAGTAATAAAAGGGTTTGCTTGATTAATATATTTATTAGCGGGATTAAAAATACTGACATAATTACAAGGCTTATGGCAGCAATAAGCAATATAGCTACTTTCCTTGGCATTTTCCTGCTGAGAAATTCTACTGAGGGGTCTATAGCACTTGCTATAACAAAAGAAGCAAAGAATAAAATTAGTATAGTCTGGATTTTATAGGCAAAAAAGCCTAAAAGTAGGATAAATATTATGAGCATTATATTTTTAAATATGGTTAAATCATTTTTTGAGCCATTATCAGGGTTATTAGTTTCTGGAGGGTCTGATAACGGATTAAATATTTTTGCCAGCATTGATTGAAACATATTATTAACCTTATAAATATAGAAACAATAAATTTTAATTTATCATATAAATTAAAATTTAAGTATCATTTCATTATAGTAGAAGGTTTTAGAACATAAAAATACGGCCGGTTATCCTGCCGTATAAGCTGTTTTTTACTTGATACTTCTTAATTGGGCATATAGACACTAGAATTCGCCCATTCCTCTATCTCTTTATTGTTTAAATTGCTGATAACTTCATCTATTTCTTGTTGACTTGGAAATCTTAATCCTGTTCCTTTGCAATGCTTGCAATTTGTTTCACTATTACAGCTGTTACATTTTAAGAGGCTTAATATCTGGGTAAGGAGAAACTTTTTATCCATATTTATTAACCTATTTTGAACTATCTATTTAATAAATATAAACCCAATTTAAATTTTAAAAACTCACATATTTTCGGTTTTACTTTTTTGTTTGTAGGAAAACACGCTTTTATAGGTAATTAGATGGTTTCAGGATTTAATTAAAAGTTAAGTTTTGAATTAATTTTATTAGATGGTCATATTTGAATTTAAAAGTTATAAAATAAGGTTACATTTGTGATAAAGGAAAGCTAATTATGATTATTGATCACTTAAAAAACGCTCATTTATACTATAAACTAGATAAAAATATTGCTATTGCTTTTAAATTCCTGGAAGAAACAGATTTATTCAGTCTAAAATCAGGTAAATATGAAATCGAGGGAGATAAAATCTTTGCCATAGCACAGGATTATGTAACTAAACCAAAGCACATAGCACTATGGGAGGCTCATACTCGTTATATAGATATTCAATGTATTATAAAAGGCAAGGAACTAATAGGGTATACAAATGTTGAAAACCTAAAACCGGATATAGACTATGATTCTGATAAAGACATTCAGTTTTTAAAAGGTGAAGGAGATTTCTTAAAAATGTCTGCTGGCATGTTTATGATTTTGATGCCGCATGATGCTCACATGCCTTCTATCTCTATTAATCATGCAGCTTACGTGAAAAAAGTTGTGATTAAAGTTGAGGCTTAAGAATGTGACCATGCCCCCTTCATGAACAACAAGGTATTATTAGAATGATTAAGTGCTTTGCACTGTCTTTAGTCACTAATCATTCCTGAATATACTCCTATTATAGGGGTTTATAAATGTGACTTTGTCACCCGTATTTTCTTATTGTATCCAATAATTCTTCCAGATCTTTTTCGGTAGTAAAAGGGTTAACAAGGGTACAGCGTAAATATATTTCGTCCTTTAATTTAGTTTGAACTATATAGAAAGATTCATTTTTAAGAATTTGTTTTCTGATTTGCCTTTGGAGTAAATTAAGGTCTTTTGTCCCTTCAGGAATATATCTAAAGCAGATAATATTACTCTGTGGTCTCATTGCTAGAACAAAATCAGCTGAATTTTCTATCATATCCGCAAATTTTCTTGTAAAATCGTGCATTGCTGTTACATAAGCAGCGAAAAAGTCTGTGCCATATATTGATAAATTCGTGTATAGTTTTAATCCCATCATTGTTTTAGTGCATTCCATAGTTCTAAGAGCGAGATTATACCATTCTCTTTGAGTTTCTTTCTCAAAAATATAAGATGCTTTTTGAGAAAATGGCTCATAGGAGTTATTTCCATCCTTAAAAATCAGGGCAGTTATAGGTGCTGACATAAGCATCATTTTATGAGCGTCCCATGAGATTGAATCAGCTCTTTCTGCACCTTTTAGTAAATAACGATAATCATCTGAAAGCAAGACAGAAGCTCCGTGAGCT
>DNSU01000066.1:7506-18935 GCA_003499585.1 Cyanobacteria bacterium UBA9579
GCCACAGGTCGTGTTCTTTACAAAAATCAGCAATTTCATCAATAGGATCATAGCTTCCTGTAGCTGTTGAGCATGCACTTGCTACTATTGCAAATGGTTTTCTGCCAGCATTTATTGCTTCTTGATATTTCGACTTAAGCGCATTTGTATCCATAGAGTAGTTTTCATCAACCGGAACAAGAAAAACTCCGTCTTCTCCAAGTCCCATTATTTGTCCTGCGCGCTTTATACTGTAATGTGCCTGATCTGATACAAAAACAGCTAAAGGAGGAACCTCTTTTAACCCTTCTTTCCATACATCAAAACCTGTCTTAACCTGTCTTGCTGTAAGTAAAGCAGTGATGTTTCCCAGAGTACCGCCTGAAGTTAAAAAGCCTCCTGCATCTGGTCCAAAACCAGCTATTTTTGCCATCCAATTAATTAAACTTTTTTCAATGACTGAACTTACAGGTCCCATTTCAAATACAGCAGTGCTATTATTTAGTAGAGCAGTAGTCATATCACATAAAGTAGCTGCAGGAAGAGTTGGAGAAATTTGATGTCCCATATAATGAGGATGATGTAAGTGATTAGATTGTAAAAGAGCGTTTTTTATCAGATTTTCAAGCTTTCCCGTGGGTTCATTAGAAAAATCGCCGGGCCATTTTTGCAGCATTTCATCAGGGGTTGAATATGGCAGTGCTTGTTTAATATCTTTTGATATAGCTTTATTCAAGTACTCAGCTATTATATCTACAATTTGATAGCCTTGTTTGCGAAATCCTTCAGGATCATAGGCCTTTAATATTTCATTCATTTTTGATGTGGTATCAGATGGCATTTTAAAAAATCTCCTTTAAGCAGATATTTTCTGTGAAGCAGTCTTGTTAAATTTGGTGCACTATTTTGTTTGATTATTGCCTAAAAAATATTATTTTTAAATTTAATTTTGCTAATAATATACTAAAATTAAAATTGTAGTTACCCTATTTTGGCATTAGCCATTTGATGTTATAAATAGTTAAAATTTGATGAGTTTTAATATATTGAGGTCAAATATATGATAAGAAAATTCCTTATATCTATATTGCTATTCACTATTAGTACGATGGGTTCCCCTGCATATGGTGAAGCTTTATCTACGGAAGGGAAGATTCAAAATATAATTTTATTTATAGGCGATGGAATGCATAAGCAGCATGAGATTGCTGCCAGTAGGTATTTAACAGGCACTGATAATGCATTAATCTGGAATCAGTTTCCCTATAAGACTTTTGTTTCAACCTGGGACATTGATACTTATAATAGATATGCTTATAATCTCAATAAACCTGCTTTTTCTTATGAGAAATTTGATCCTTTAATAGGATATAACCCTGAATCTGGTGGAAATAATCCGTATCCTATGGCAACAAATATCAATGACAGCTACTTTTTAACTCCTCTTTTACAAAATAAAGGTGAAATAATTCCAAACATACCTGCAACTGACTCAGCTGCTTCTGCTACAGCCATTGCAACAGGAAGAAAAACAGAGGCAGGAAATATCTCCTGGCAGCCTGGCGACCCTGAGAATGGAAGCATTAAAACAATTGCTGAAATTATAAAAGAAAAGAGAAAAGCATCCATTGGTGTTGTAACAACAGTACCTTTTAACCATGCCACGCCTGCTGCTTTTATAAGTCATAATATTCTCAGAGAAAACTACTATACAGGCGGTTATAAAGGGCTAGGAATAGCTGATGAAATAATGAAAATTACTAGACCGGATGTGGTTATAGGTGGCGGGCATCCTGATTTTGACAAACAGGGGTATTTAAGTAAAAAGTTGTATAAAGAGCTTCTTTGGTCTGATGATTATATAGTTGCAGAGAGAAGAAAAGGAGAAGATGGTGGAATAAGCTTACTAAATGCTTCAAATATTGCCTTTGAGCATGATAAAATGCTTTTTGGGATTTTTGGCGGAAGAGATGGTAATTTTGAATCACCAATTCCTATACATTCTCCTGATAATCCAAAGATAAAAAGAGCTGTAGAAAATCCTGCTCTTGCTGATGCAACAATTTCTGCATTAAATGTGCTGGGTAAGAATGAAAATGGCTTTTTCCTTATGGTTGAGCAAGGGGACATAGATTGGGCTAACCATCAAAATAATTATAAGGCAATGATAGGTTGTGTATTGGATTTAAATGAGGCAGTTAAATCTGCTATTGAATTTATAAACAAGCCCGATGATGACATTGATTGGGATAATACATTACTGATAGTTACAGCAGATCACGCTAATAGCTATATGAGGTTAAATGATGAGAAAAAACTTTGCAAAGGTTGTCTGCCTGAGCAAAGAAGAATGTTTGGCTTCGTTGGCAAGTGGGTATATCCAGACAGGAAAGTCAAATACAGCCTTGGAGGACATACAAATGAACTTGTAAGTCTTTATGCAATGGGCGCTGGAATTGGTTTATTTAAAGAATACGAAGGAAAATGGTATCAGGGAACAAAAATTATAGATAATACGCATATATTTCATGTTATGAATAGCGCTCTAGACTTAAAGAATATAAAATCCGGATTATCTTCCAGAAAAAATTAAGTTTTTAGAGTAATTAAAACTTTGCATTTGCTACAATTCTTGCTGATTATAAATAATAAGGAAGTTGAATCGGATCTAAAGGATGTTGGAGTAATTGATTAGCTATAATCTAATAATATATTCAGAAATGAGATGGACGCCATTGAAAAAGCTAAAAAATTTTACAGAGTAAGACCACCAAGAAACGTTTACTTAACCGGCTTATACTCCTTAATATATGTAAAAAGCAAAAAAGCCCTAATGAAGACTAAATTGTATTAATGTGAAGCTGTATATTTTAAGCCTGTACTGATATTGCCATTTTTATAGGTTAAGACATCTTTACAAGTTTAAAAATAAAGGTTAATATTTTACAAACATAAAAAATACGCTTATTTAAGAGATCGATGAGGTATATTATGAATGCAGATTTAGCTTTGCAGGAATTGCTGTGTGGTAATAAGAGGTTTGTAGAATTAAAAAGTATTCATCCGCATCAAAATGATGTTCGAAGAAAGAGTACAGTTGATCTGCAGCAACCTATTGCAGTAGTAGTTACCTGTTCGGACTCCAGAGTCCCTCCTGAAATTATACTTGATCAGGGACTTGGAGATTTATTTGTTGTAAGAATAGCTGGTAACATTTTAAATAAACACGTAATAGGTTCTATAGAATATGCTGTAAAATATGTAGATGTTCCGTTAATTATGGTTATAGGGCATGAGAATTGTGCTGCAATTGATGTCACGTTAAAAAATATCTCAACTCAATGCTGTATGGATAATGTTCTAGAAACTATAAGGCAAAATGTAGGCGATATTGATCCAAATCAACATGATGCACTAAATATTGCCATTAAGAAGAATGTTAATGCGGTTATAAATAATTTGAAAGCCTCATCTCCAACTATTTTACAGCTCATTAATGATAATAAAGTAAAACTTGTCGGGGCATATTATCATTTTACAAGTGGAATTGTTGATATTATCAGTTAATGATTATTATTTAAAATTTAATTCTTTATAAGCATTGCAACATGGACAGTTTTTCTCTGCTTTTTTCAAAAGTTGCGAAAATTTATGCATGGGAAATTTCCTTGCATAAATGCAAAATGGACAAATTTTACATAAAAAAGCAAGAAATTGTTTTATCATTTTTGCTGTATTTCCTTATTAGACACCTATTATGATAGCTTTAAAGTCAAACATTTAGCTGATCCGCCAGCTTTTATAAACTCAGAAAAGTCTATTTCATGAGTTTCGAAGCCTTTTTCCTTGAGCTTGTTTTTTAATCTTTCAGAAGTGTGATTCATAATTATATCTTTATCTATGTATACAGCATTACAGCTAAATTTAACAGCTTCTTCGCCTGTTACAGGAATTCTTTTTTCTTCAGGGAACTCCTTTTCTATAATTTTATTATCAAACTCATTAAATGCCCCCGGAAAATACATTAAATACCCATCTGTTAAGGGGCAAAAACAAGTATCAAGATGGTAGAATCTAGGATCTACCAGTTCAAAAGGTATTACTCTAATACCTAGCATTTCTGCAATTATAGGATAAGCTTCTTTATCACTTCTTGGAACATAGCCTGCATACAATGTTTCTCCAGAGAACAATGCATCTCCTGCTCCTTCAAAGCAAATGCCTTCAGGTAAGAATTCCACGATAAAACCATTTTTGCTGAACCACTCTGCAAAGAATTTTTCTTCTCCCTGTCTTTCTTTATACCTAAATCGGCTTATTATGGCACGATTTTTATAGATAAGAGCAGCATTAGCGGTAAAGGTAATATCAGGAAGGCCTGGCTGTGGTTCCATTGTTAAAATTTCTACACCTAATTTGTGCGTTAGCAGGTTTGTAAATTCAGTCCATCTTTCAAAAGCATATGTATTGCTACTTTCAGTCCCTAGTTTCATCCATGGATTTATTTCATAATCAATGGAATAGTGATAAGGTGCACACATGAATAACTTTTGGGTTATTCTTGTTTCTTTCCCTGATATTAATTGTCTGTCCTCAACCATTTTGCTTTTCCTGTTTTTGTAGCTATTTAATTTAAATAAAAACTAAAAATTAATTATATTAACTGGTAATGCAATTTTTTGTGCAATTATACTGATGATAAAGCTTAGCCATATATTTATAATATAACCAAATCCCTTATTTTAATTGTATATTTATCTAGTTAGAATTGCAACAATCTGCAAATACTATAGTTTAACCTAATTATAGAGTAAAGATGTCTTAAATCAGGATATTTTTGCTCTATTTTGATAAACTAAAGAGATTTTTTAAAGAAAAATTAAATAATTCTCTTTATTTGACACGCATAATATAATTATAGTGTACAACCGTGGGGAATAAAATAATGATTGATATTACAAAATTGGATCAAACAAAAACATATGTAGGTTATGAAGTAGGAAGCAACAAGGTTGCAAAAAAGATTCAGAGTTTTTGCAAAAGAGATATAGAAAAACTTTTTTCTCATGGTAAACCCAAGGAAAACGATATTGCCACACACGTTTTTAGTTTTGCGTGGGATAAAGATGAAAATAAATGGATAATTTATGAAAGTCATTTTATAAATGACGGTGTAAGAAAGTCTGATTATGATACCTGGATTCAATTGCAAAAAAGAGACTCTGCGAAGCAATATTTTGTATTTCCGTTTGAATTATCTGTAGCTGCACTGGATTTTTACGAAAAATACAACCCTGGCTACGGTTCAGGGCATATTGAAGATTTATCCATTGGGGAAATTTATCAAATGGGAGGCTTAAATTGGCCTGAATATCCCGGTGTAACAAGTTCTGAGTATTTAGCATTATGTGATATGGATTACAAATTATGTAATAAATTTGGTACTCTTCCTCAGGAAGTTAAACCTGTTCATTTCCAGGCATATGGCTATGAAGTTTTAGGAAAAGCCAATTTAATATACGGAAATAATTAGAATTCATGTTAATTTTAAAAATTCCTCCAAAAAACTTGGAGGAATTTTTATATGTATGAATAAAAAATGTACATCTTTGCGTTATAATACAATTGAATATTTGGCAAAAGTGTCCGTAAAAAATAGGTATGTTAGCAAAAATAGATTAGTATGAATAATTATAAGATATTATTTATTATAGATAAGGTTGAGCTTAGATATTTTGAGTTTAATAAACTGGTTACATCGTTTTGGTTAATTAAAGAATGTAACTTAAGAAACTGGGAAGTATTTATTACAACAGCAGATAGGCTCTCTTTAAACAATAATATTCCTGAAGCCATTGTGTATAAGACTAAACAAACGGTTTTAGGCAGTAATATTGAACTTACATATGAGAAAAAACAAATTCCTGCCAGCCTTAATGACTTTGATATGGTTCTATTCAGGCCTGATCCTCCGGTAGATATGGATTATATTTTCTGTACTTATATTCTGGATTATGTTGACTCTGCTAAAACAATAGTAGTCAACAGCCCGAGCGGGATAAGAAAAGCCAATGAAAAATTATATATTAATAATTTCCCTCAGTTAATTCCTGAGAATATAACGACTTCAAATGTAAATCTGATTAAAGAATTCCTTGATACATATGGGGAAATCATTGTAAAACCTCTTAACAGGTGCTTTGGCAAAGGAGTTTTTTATATCAAAAAAGGAGATAAGAATACTAACTCTATTCTCGATCTTATGACCAATGGCGGAACAACTATTGTAATGGCTCAGAAGTATCTTGCAGGAGCACAAAATGGTGATAAGAGAATTATTATAATAGGTGGAGAATTCTTTGAAGAAACTGTTATTAAGGTTTCAGGCAAGGGAGATTTTAAATTCAACACCCACACTGATGAATACCTTAAAAAAGGTCATTTAACTAACGAAGAAAGAGAAATGTGCAAAACAATTGCACCGAAGCTGCTTGAAGATGGACTTTTCTTTGTAGGTTTGGATGTTATAGATAATAAAATTATAGAAATTAATGTTACCAGCCCTTGCTTCTTTATTAAAGAGATTAATCAAATGTTTAACGTCGATTTAGAAGTAAGAATAGTAGACTATTTAGAAAATTTATTGAGTTCTAAAAAGCTGATTCATTGTTATTTATATAAATAGTGCTTTATAAATAAATAATAAAAGCGCCAAACCTTAGTCTGGCGCCAGTGTCGTGTTGGGAATCATTAAAAATCCAAAGATTGGGGAGTTGAGTTATTTAGCTGGAGTTTTGCATTTTGAAAGAACTTCTAATCCAAATAAAGTTACTTCTCTAAGTGAAAGAATTGGACAGCTTCTGTTGCAAACAGCGTTTACATGGCATTCTCTTTCTTTAACAGATTCAGTACAATTATATTTTGACTTTTTCATCTTCAATTCTCCTTGTCTTGCTATTATTATAGCTGCTAATCTACTTTGCTAAACCGCTAACTATAATTAAATAAGCTTTATTCTTGTATTATGGTATCAGTATACCAGAATTATTTTATTATGTCAATCATAATACTTTAAGCCAAAAAGCCTTAGGAGTTATTTATTTTCAAAATAAATAACCAGCTATTAACAGGAGTTACCTAATTAATGCTGATTATTTTATGCATTAATCAGGATTAGCAAGATATTTCTACTTATAATAACAATATTATATTAAGAAACCGCACAATATATGTTTGTGCGGTTTCTTTTTGAATTTATAAACTGTTTAAGTATACCGATTTGATTACCTGCAGATAAAAGCTTAATCCCAGAAGGTAACCCAATCTGTAAATCTACGGAAAAGGCCTCGTTCCTCTTGCTGAGGAACAACAGCTACAGCGCCGCCTGTAGGGCATGGAGAATATGGTGTATATACAGGAACAGTACCTTGAGGACAAGTGTATACAGGGGCAGCAGCGCCAGTTGGTACTGCAACTTCTTCAGCTCTAACTAGCGGAACGCCTTCTCGTATAACTCTAAGGTTTGGCTGTGCAACAGGACATGCAGGAGCTGCATAACCAGTTGGAGCTGCGGTAGTAAACTGCTGGCTAACAGGACAAGCTGTAGGGCATTGATTCATCATTTGAGCTTGGGCAGGCTGTGAAAATAAAACTAATAAACCTAATAATACCAAGGATTTTTGCATTCCTATCTCTCCTTATTTTTTCACTCACATACCTATATTTTTTAACGCAAGTAAAAAATATTTAAATTGACAAGATAGGTATTTTTTAAACTAATTTTTTATGTACCCTTATTGAGAGCAACCCAATTTAGATGAAAATATAGTGGTGAGCCTGTGTAGTGTATCAGATTTATCATGCTTGTTAGTGTGTACATTTATTATAGTAAAGCTATCAGTATTTTTCTGGGCTTTCTCAAGAGCAATTTCAAGATCTTCTTCGGTATTTACCTCAAGACCGAGCCCACCGCCTACTAATTCAGTAATCAAATGATATGACCAATTATGGATATCATTGTAAGAGCCCTCTCTTAAATGCCTTTGAGTTGTATATCCTTTATTGTTCAAAATAAAGATTATAGGATTAAGCCCGTATTTTACGCAACAGGATATTTCATGTCCTGTCATTTGAAAAGCCCCGTCGCCAACTACTGCAATTGTTCTCAAATTTCGATTAGCGATCTGAATTCCTATTGCAGCAGGAACAGCATAGCCCATTGATGTATAGAAAACAGGACCAAGATAAATAGTATTTTCAGGCAGTTTTAAATTAATAGACCCAAAAATAGAATCCCCAATATCACATACAATAGCATCATCCGGCCTAATAAATTTGCCAAATCTTTTAAAAAATCTGCTAACGGTAATAGAGTTATCCGAGATGACTTCAAAATCGTCCTCTTCGTGCACTTCGATAGTGTCTATTAAATGCCTTTTAATGTCTTTTAGCTCTCTTGTAAGCCCTTCTATGAAATCTCCCAGATCAACGTCTTTATAGCAATGGTTTTTTATATTTAAGCAATCAGCTGTAGCATAAATTGTTCTGGTAATATCAAGCTGTGCACTGCCAAGATTTGTATCTGTCATAAGAGCGCCCAGAATAATTACGCTATCAGCTTCTTCAATATATCTTCTAACTTTTTCCAGGCCTATTTTACCCATATATGTGCCTATAAACTGCGGATGGGATTCTTCTATAACACACTTGCCAAGCGGTGTAGTCGCATATGGAAGCCCTGTAGATTCAAGTAATTCAAGAAATTTATCTTCAAGTTTATATCTTCTTATTTCAACCCCTGCTATTATTACGGGTTTAGCTGAGTCCTTTATTATTTGAACAGCTTCTTCTATAGCCTCTTTTGTAGCGCAAAGATTCTTATATACCGGAATATCTGCTTCTTTAAGAGGAAGGGCACATTTTTGATGAACCATATCTCTTGGAAGTTCTATATAAACAGGTCTTTTATGTGCAAGACAGGCCTTTATAACTCTGTCTATTTCAGAAGCTGCAGTGTAAGGGTCTGTAAGCTGTGTTGAAGCAACAGTAAGTTCTTTAAATATATTAAATTGAGAATCCAAATTCCTGACCATGTGATGTAAAAGATAACCGGAATTGCGCTCTGAAACTCCTGGAGCTCCACTTATTATTATTAAAGGGGCTTTCTCAGCATAAGCACCGGCAACAGCGTTAACTGTATTAAGCCCGCCTACACAGTAAGTTACACATAAAGCTCCTATTCCATTCATTCGTGAATAGGCATCAGCAGCAAAAGCCGCTCCCTGCTCAGAACAGGTTCCTATAAGATTAATCCCTTCATCTTCCATAAGTTTGAAAAAGTTAATTGCATAATCTCCGGGAATCCCAAAAACATCATTTAATCCAATTTTTCTGAGGCTTTCTATTAAATATCTACCTACAGTAAGGTCTTTCATATTTTCTCCTAACTTTGAAAGTGCCAATTGTAGTATATTTTAGTTTATACAGCAGCTTTTGTAAAACTTCTAATCAATAGTTATTTATTTAAAATTAAAAATCAAATATATTTTCAAGCTTTGATAAATATTTATTAATAATAGAATTGAATTAAGCAATTTAAATTTTTGATGGTTTTTTACTAAAAAGATATAGACATTTCCCAGTGGTTTATTTATGTTAATAAGGTTTGCAGAAATGAAACTAAATAAATGAGTAATATTCTAAAAACAGAAAAAGAAAATTTATTAAATACATTAGAAAGATCCCTCTATTCCGAATTACTTGATGATGTAATGGATATAGGGAGCTATTCTGATCCGCATTTAAGCTCAGAAATAGTTTCATTAGGTCTATCAAAGGCTCAAATAATTAAAGAAGCCATATTGAAAGTTATCGAAAATGATAAAAAATCATCTAATCCTGTTTTTATTCGAGCAGGTGAAGAAGCTATTTCAAAATTGGCAAAACTAATAGCAAATCCGGATAAAAAATTAAAAATTGGCATTACAGGAGTAACAGCTTCAGGAAAAACTACTATTCTTGAAACTTCACTGAAGATATTAAATAAATTCGGAATTATGCAGGATGTCCATTATACAAGATTAAATCAGGATAATTACTATAAGGATACTTCAGATCTGGTCAAAAAACATGGCGGAAAATCTGAGTTTATCAATGCAACCGGATTTAATTTTGATATTCCGGATGCTTTGGACCTGGATGATCTGGTTCACGATATATCTGGAGATGAGTATTTTCAGCGCAATTATGATAAAAACACCTGTGAAGTATGTAAAAGCAGTATGCCTAAAAAATTGCACAAATATATAGTTGTTGACGGGCTGTTTTGTCTAAATCCTAAAATGCGTGATGCTTTTAATATAGGTATTTATATACAAACCAGTCCTGATAAAGTCAAAAGACGATGGTATGCACGTGCAAGGAACCGAGGGAATGTAGGATCAGCTGCCGATTTTATATTTGAGACAGCTATGAAAGAAGCAAACGTACATATCCTGCCAAATGTCCATTATGCAGATTTTGTCATTAATGGCGATGTTCCTATAGAAGAAATAAAAGCAGCTCTATATGAGTTTATAGAAATTATCAGAGAAATTTAACTTATATTTGATAATAAAACATATCAGCAAAGCTAATAGGGGTATATTCTTCAATATACCTGATACAGTCTTCTACGCTATCAGCAATATAATAAGAATCCCGATATTCAGCTTTTATAAAATTATGACTGTACATATTATCAAAGAAACCAATAAGAGAATCATAGTAATTATTAATATTTAAAATAATAACAGGCTTATTATGAGCCCCAACCTGTTTCAGGGTAATTATTTCAGAAATTTCATCCAGCGTGCCAAATCCTCCTGGAAGAGCAATAAAGGCATCGGATCTTGCAGCCAGAATATCTTTTCTTTCCTGCATACTCTTAGTAATAATTAATTCATCTGCCTTTTCATAGCAAATCCCTTTATTTTTAATAGATTCTGGCATAATACCTATTACGCGACCATTATTATGATGGATTGTCTTAGCTAACTCCCCCATTAATCCAATACAAGCTCCACCATATACAAGAGCATGCCCTCTTTTAGCCATTAATGTTGCTAAGTCATTGGCTGCTTTAAAAAATATCGAATCAACAGCGTTACTTGATGAGCAATATACACATATATTCTTAGAATCAGCCATAATTTACCCCGTGGTTTTAAAAACTATTTAAATAAAGCTTAGCTAAAATAGCTTTTCAAATTTTCTTTGACAAACTCTCTTGCCCAGTTATCAGAAGAAATAATATCTTTTAAATCAGGATTTTCTATATTTGTATGGATTTCCAGAACATTTTCCACAATTTTAGCTATATCTGTGAGTCTGATTTTTTTGTTCAAGAAGGCATAGACGGCTTCTTCATTAGCTGCATTTAAAACAGCGGGGTAAGTTCCACCCTTTATTCC
>DNSU01000066.1:19010-22670 GCA_003499585.1 Cyanobacteria bacterium UBA9579
CCTGCTTCATAAGCTAATTTTAAACAGGGGAATCTGGTTAAATCAGGTTTTTCAAATTCCAGTTTAGCTGTTTCTATCAGGTTTAGGCTGCCTGTTTTAAGTCCTTCGTATCTTTCAGGGTATGTCAGGGCGTATTGAATCGGGATATGCATGCTGGGAATACCAAGCTGAGCTATTACACTGCCATCCATATATTCTACTGCACTGTGAACTATGCTTTGCGGATGAATTACGACATCAATATTGCTGTAATTTATATTAAATAACCAGTGTGCTTCAATTACTTCAAGGCCTTTATTCATTAAAGTAGCAGAGTCTACAGTTATTTTATCACCCATAGACCATCTTGGATGGGAGAGTGTTTCTTCAACAGTTGCATTTTCTATTTCCTGAGCCGATTTGTTTCTAAAAGGCCCGCCTGATCCTGTGATAATCAATTTTCTAATTTCAGGACAAATTCTACCGTCAATGCATTGATGGATAGCTGAATGTTCACTATCTACAGGTAATATATTGACATTATTTTTTCTTGCTCTGTCCATTACTATATTGCCAGCGGCAACAAGAGTTTCTTTGTTAGCAAGAGCGACATCTATTTTGTTGTTAATAGCAGCAAGGGTAGGATATAATCCTGCCAATCCCGCTACAGCAACTAAAACTACATTATTTTCTGCATTCTGGGCTATTTCTATTAAGCCTTCTTCCCCCCAAAGAACTCTTATATCTTCAAATTCGTTTACTAATTTATATGCAAGTTCTTCATCTTTTACAGATACAACTTCTGGCTTATATTTATTAATTTGATTTCTTAAAACATCAATATTAGCCCCGGCTGTAAGCCCGTATATTTCAAACTGCTCGGGAAGACTATCTACAACTTCAAGAGCCTGTTTTCCTATTGATCCGGTGGATCCTAATATTGAAATTTTCCGCTTCATTTTACTCTTTAGCATTTCTTTTAAAAATCAATTCTTATATACTAAAATAAATAGATCAGGAATGCTATACAGGAATTTAATAATAAAGGAGCTTTAATAATGATAATAAAGACTTTAGTAGTTGGAGCTTTTGAGGTTAATAACTATCTTGTATTCGAGGAAAATTCACAGGAGGCTGTCTTAATTGATGCAGGTGGTGATTATAAGGCTACAAGAGAGTTGGCCGATAGGAATAAAGTTAAGATTAAGTATATATTAAATACCCATGGCCATCTGGATCACGTTGCAGGAGATTATGATATCCAGACTAAAGAGGATGCAAAGGTTTTACTTCATAAGGATGACGAATTTCTTGTAAAAGCCCTTAAGCAGCATCTTGCATTATATGGCATGCCGGAATATGAAGTTCCTAAAATAGATGAATATATTGAAGATGGGCAGGAGATTAAAGCTGGAGGAATGACTTTTAAAGTCATTCATACTCCAGGGCATTCACCGGGTGCTGTTTGTTATTTAATAGATAATATTTTATTTTCAGGAGATACACTTTTTGCTGATTCAGTAGGAAGAACAGACTTGCCGGGCGGATCATATGAAGAATTAGGCAATTCCATAAAAAATAAACTGTTTACTCTGGATGAAAATATAACAGTTTACCCCGGCCATGGCCCTTCAACCACAATAAAACATGAAAAAGCTCATAACCCGTTCTTTGGAAGTCAAGTTTAAATCATTTATTATCTCAGGGGATTTACTTTGTCAGAATTAATAAAAGTACCAAGAATAAAGATTTGTGGAATAAACAATTTAGAAGATGCCCTTTTGGCAGCCAAACTTGGAACCTGGGCTGTAGGATTTATCTTTTATAAAGAATCTCCAAGATATATTGAGCCTGAGAAAGCAATATTAATAGTCAGGGAATTACCTGATAATATAGAAAAAATCGCTGTATTTGTTGATTCTCCGATAAATCAGATATATGATATTGTCAGTAATGCAGGCTTTACGCAAATTCAGTTACATGGAAACGAGTCAGTAGATTTTTGCATTGAATTAATTCATAGAACCCATTTACCTGTAATTAAAGCAATTAGAGTAAAAAATTCGGATGATTTAGCTGAAATCAGTAAATACAAAAATATTGCATCGGCAATTCTTTTGGATACTTATTCTAAAGCTCAATTTGGAGGAACCGGAGAAAGCTTTGACTGGGATATTGCAAAAAAAGCTAGTGCTTATGGCATGCCTATAATTCTAGCGGGTGGGATAAATCCTGATAATATATCCGAAGCCTATAGCGAAATTCAACCATATGCACTGGATATTTGTAGTGGGATTGAAAAATATAAAGGGGTTAAGGATCATAATAAGCTAAGAGAACTTTTTTCAACTATTAAGGATTTAAAATAAACTCATTTTAGTATAATTTTTTTAAAAATTCTGGGTTTACACTCTTTTTTAACGAATATTTGTCGTATAATGAGCAATAAAAATAGATGATAAAATATATTAGAAACTACAAAATACAGTCTAGTTGAGGATTATATGAAAGAAAAATTGCAGGAAATAAGAAATATAGCATTACAAGAAATAGATCAAGCCCAAAAGCTCGAAGAAATAGAAAATATTAAGGTTAAATACCTTGGTAGAAAAGGTGAATTAAATACAATAAGACGTGGTATTAAGGATTTACCAGCGGAAGAAAAACCTGCTATAGGTGAATTAGCAAATCAAATTGCTAATGAAATCGAAAGTAAACTGGAGAGTAAATATGAAATCCTGCACAAGCATGCCATTTCACAAAAATTGGATGTGGAAAAAATTGATGTAACACTCCCTGGTATATATAAGCCTTATGGAAAACAGCATCCACTTACATTGACAATAAATGAAATTATCGCTATATTTCAGGGGCTTGGTTTTACGATTGTTGAAAATGCAGATAGCCCTGAAGTAGAGACTGAATACTATAATTTTGACGCTCTAAACTTCCCGCCAGAACACCCTGCAAAGGATATGCAAGATACCTTCTATACTCAAATAGCGCCACAGGTACTTTTAAGAAGCCAGACATCAAATTCTCAAATCAGAAAAATGGAAAAAAAATCTCCTCCTCTAAGAGTCATAAGTCCTGGAAGAGTATATAGATCAGAAGCTGTCAGCAGTCGTAAAAATAATCTTTTCCATCAGGTAGAAGGTTTTTTAGTTGATAAAGACGTAACTTTTGGGGATTTAAAAGGTATATTAAACGAATTTATAAGACAATATTTCGGACAAACAAGGCCAACCAGATTTAGAACAAGCTTCTTCCCTTTTACTGAGCCAAGTGCAGAGATTGATGTTCAGTGCATAATATGTTCAGGTAAAGGATGCCGCACCTGTTCAGGCACAGGCTGGCTTGAAATATTGGGAGCAGGGATGATTGATCCTAACGTCCTTAAAAATTTAAATATAAACCCTGAAATATATACAGGCTTTGCGTTTGGTATGGGTGTAGAAAGACTTGCTATGCTAAAATTTGCCATCAATGATATAAGATTATTCTTTAACAATGACGTACGTTTTCTGGAACAGTTTTAAGGGTTAACAATGCCAAATATAGTGCCAACAGAATTAATAGAAAATAAAATCTATGTTATAAGAGGCCATAAAGTCATGTTCGATAGTGATCTGGCTAATCTTTATAATGTCGAAACAAGAGTATTAAATCAAGCTGTAAATA